>JAFPAS010000301.1 GCA_017424205.1 Prevotella sp.
ATCTGGGAGAGGTTAGTGAAGATATTCTTCATGACGGCAAGAAATTCTATGAAAGCGGCATGCCTATTGACGGAACTGCGGCATATAGCACAACACAATGGGGTAGAGTGCCTACGCAAGCTGCAGTCACTTATGCGTTCTCTAACGAATCAGGCACACGTCAGAAGCAGGATGTAGGATATAACGGACTTACTAACGATGAAGAGAGGACCTTTAGTGGGTATAGTAATTTCCTGTCATACGTACAGACAAACTTTAACCCTGCCGATTCTATATACCAAGCCATAATGGCTGACCCTGCTGCCGATGACTACCAGTATTTCCGCAGTTCGGATTTTGACAGAGAAGAAGCTGGAATCTTAAAGCGATATAAGCATATCAACGGTCCGCAAGGCAACTCGCCAGATTCAGAACAGCGTACCGAGTCGTATGATACGTCATACAAAACAGCGCCAGATGTTGAAGATATCAATCAAGATTATACGCTTAATGAATACGAGAAGTATTATCAGTATAAAGTTTCGCTCTATCCAGAGAAGCTTGTCGTAGGCGAGAACTATATTGTAGATAAACGTGTCGTAGCTCCGACACTTCGTAACGGAGAGCGTGACAGCGTGACATGGTATCAGTTCCGCATTCCGCTTAAGACAAGAGCAGAAGGAGCAACAAGAGTAGGTTCTATCTCTGATTTCTCTTCTATTCGTTTTATGCGAATGTTCCTTACTAATTTCCAGCAGCCAGTCGTGCTGCGATTTGGAACGCTCGACCTTGTTCGTGGAGAATGGCGCGTGTATGAACAAAACCTCAACACCGCGTCGGCTAATACAGCGGTGATGGCTGTTTCGGCTGTTAATATTGAAGAGAATAACGACAAGACGCCAGTCAACTATGTCCTGCCACCTGGCATTTCGCGTGTTGTCGATCCGTCGCAGCCACAGCTCACGGAGAATAATGAACAGGCACTTGCCATGACCCTGACTAATATGTCGTCAGGCGATGCGAAGTGTGTGTATAAGAATACTACCATAGACCTTAGAAACTACAAGCGTCTGCAGATGTTTGTTCATGCTAATGCGTTTGAGTCTAATGTCACCAATCTGCAAGACAACCAGCTGGCGCTTTTCGTGCGTTTAGGCTCAGACTATAAGTCTAACTACTACGAGTATGAGATACCATTGAAACTCACACCAGCTGGCAGATACGACACCTATTCAGGTAAGGACTGTCGTGAGGTTTGGCCATTGGAGAATATGCTCGATATCAATCTCGGCCTCTTTACAGCGCTGAAGAAAGACCGTAATCGTGCTAAGAGTGAAGGACAGGCTTCTTATAATCAGGTGTTTACGGGTTATGATGATAATAATCCGAAAAATAAGATTTCCATTATGGGTAATCCTACACTTGGCGAAGTGAAGACTATTATCGTCGGTGTACGTAACCTTTCGTCTGAGGTCAAGGCTGGCGAGGTATGGGTTAACGAACTTCGTTTGCGTGAGACGAACAACGAAGGAGGATGGGCAGCACAGGGCAACATGTATCTCCAGCTTTCAGATCTTGGCACTATGAATTTCACAGGACGTCATACGACATCTGGATTCGGCGGACTGGAGGAAGGCGTTGCGCAGCGTTCTACCGATGACTATTCTTCATACTCAGCAACGGTAAATGTCGAATTGGGTAAGTTCTTCCCTGATAAGGCGAAGGTGTCTGCGCCTCTTTACTATAGTGTAACTAAGGAAAAGACCTCGCCGAAGTATAATCCGCTTGACACGGATATGGAACTTGATGATGCTCTTGATGCATATACAGACCGTCATCAGCGCGACTCAGTAGAGAGTATAGCAGTGACAAAGGTGACAAACACCAACTTCTCATTATCTAATCTCCGTGTCGGAGTGGCTACAAAAGGACACCCGATGCCGTACGATCCAGCCAATTTCTCATTCTCATATAGCCACTCGCATACCAGCAAGCAAGGTGAGACAACAGTATATGAGAATGAAGACAACTGGCGCGGTTCGCTCAATTATGCTTGGAGCCCGGTTTACAAGCCTCTCGTACCGTTCCGCAAATTGAAGACAAAGTCGAAGTATGCTACCATACTTAAAAATATAAATTTCAACTGGCTGCCGCAGAGCATAGCATTTAATACTGATATCTCACGCTCATACTATGAATTGCAGGAGCGTGATATGGAGTCGACAGAGGGAACGCAGCTTCCGTTAGTCTTCAATTCACAGTTTATGTGGAACAGAGACTTTAATATACGATGGGATATGACGAAGAATCTGCAGTTCAGTATGCAGACAGCGACCCATGCAGAAGTAGAGCAGCCATACACTGCGGTGAATAAAGACCTCTATCCAGACCGATATGAGGCATGGAAAGACTCAGTATGGACAAGTATTAAGCATCTTGGTACTCCGTTAGACTATAGTCAGAATGTAACAGCATCCTATCGCTTGCCACTCAGTCAGTTACCAATATTCGACTGGCTGACAGGCAATGGCACATATTCTTCTACATACAACTGGGTGCGCGGTACGGAACTCGAGGACGGTACGTCGCTCGGCAACACCATTGCCATGAACCGTACTTACACGCTGAACGGTACATTCGATATGGAGAAATTGTATAACCATATACCGTTCCTCAAGAAGACGAATGAAAGATTCAAAAAGCAGATACGCAAGCCGGTGAAAAAGACCACCCGTAATAATGCAAAGGCTGATGATAAGAAGAAGGATGACCCGAAGAGCAAGTTGCCTCTGAACAAGAACACCATGTCTCTTGAAGTTACGCTCTATCCGGATAGTGCGATAACGGTGTCGCATAATCGCAAGTCGAAACGTCTTATCGTTACAGCTAAAACTCAAGACGGAAAGACCATACCTGTGAGGTTCAAGCCAACAAACGATAATAAGATTGCGGTGCGCATAAAGGCCGATACAGCCACAATGGTGAAACTTTCCATTACAAAGAAAGAAAATCTTGAAGATAAAAAATGGTATAAGGCGGCTCAGTCAGCAGCACGACTGCTTATGATGGTTCGCAATGTCAATTTCACTTACCGCAACACATATGCCATGTCGCTTCCGGGCTTCATGCCGATGGTAGGCGATGCATTCGGACAGCGTAGCACTGATGGTCTTATGTCGCCAGGTCTTGATTTTGCTTTCGGCTTCGTGGGCGACGACTATATCGATAAGGCTAACAGTCGCGGATGGCTTCTTAATGCAGACTCTATAGCGACACCAGCTAC
Organism: Prevotella sp.; assembly: GCA_017424205.1. Lineage (GTDB taxonomy): Bacteria > Bacteroidota > Bacteroidia > Bacteroidales > Bacteroidaceae > Prevotella. The sequence goes on from JAFPAS010000301.1 coordinate 3,263, forward strand.
GACAAACAATACAGAAGACCTCAGTCTGAAGCTTACGCTTGAGCCATTCCGTGATTTCAAGATTGACCTCAATGCTAACCGTACGCAGACGCGTGCCAAGAGTGTGCAATATATGTATGCTGGCAATCCTACCACACAGACCGGCACATTCACGATGACAACTCTTTCGCTCTCTACAGCCTTTGAGGGCATGGGCAGTGCATCAAATGGTTTCCATTCGAAAACCTTCGAGAAGTTCTGCAAGTCGCTGCCGTCATTCCGTGAGAAGGTTGAGGCGCAGTATGCTGGTGCCCGTTATCCAGCTGGAACATCGCTTGCAGGTCAGACATTCGATGCTGCCAATGGCGGCGTCAATCAGTACAGCGCAGACGTTATGGTTCCAGCATTCCTTAACGCTTATACGTCAATGGGTGGTGGAAGCCTGTCACTCTTCCCGACGCTGTCGAAGCTACTGCCTAACTGGTCACTGCGTTACAGCGGCCTTGGCAAGCTAACATGGTTCAGCGATAAGTTTAAGAGTGTCACAATCTCCCATGCATATAAGAGTATATATGCCGTAGGCTCATACAGCAGTTTCTCAACATATATGGAATATATGAACGGACTGGGCTTCATAACCAATGCCGCCACGTCAATGCCTATACCTAATTCAATGTATAATATCTCGCAGGTGAGCATTAATGAGGCATTCTCTCCGTTGCTCGGTCTCAATGTGACACTGAAGAACGATATGACGCTGAAGATGGAATACCGCACGACAAGAGTGGTCAATCTCTCTATGACGAGCGTTCAGTTGTCTGAGGCTACATCAAAAGACTGGGTGGTAGGTATGGCATATAAGATACCAGACTTCACATTGTTCTCTTCATCTAACCACAGAAAGGTGAAAAACAGCGGCAACAAGAATAGCGAGCAGGAACAGACTACACGCACATCGACACGCCGACGTGGCGGATTCAGTCATGACCTTAATCTGCGTCTTGATATCAGCTACCGAAGCCAGGCAGCAATCAATCGCGATATCGCCACTATGACTTCTACTGCAACGAGCGGAAACAATGCCTTTAAACTCTCTTTCTCTGCAGATTACACAGTATCGCGTCTGCTGACCATGAGTTTCTATCTCGACCGTCAGACCAATAAGCCGCTGCTGTCAAATAACTCATATCCTACAACTACGCAAGATTTCGGTTTCGCATTGAAATTCTCGCTTGATAGGTAGGTTGTTTAGTAGACAAGTTGACGAGTAAACAAGTTGACAAGTAGACGAGTTGTTTGTTTAGTTGACGAGAAGTTCCTTGAGTGTAACGAAAAAACAATCAACTTCCGAAACATAGTTAAAGAATAATGTTATGAACATCATAAGATATATCGTCATATTTCTGTTTCAGATTGCTGGGAGTGCTGTAGCGTTCGGCATGCCTCTCTCTGCTATACGTGTCGTCGATGCAGAAGAGACAGACTCCCTGTCAGCCGATAGCCTCTGTGCCGACACTATAGTCACGCTGACGCTGCCTGAAAAGCTTGACAGCATTTTTCGTGATAAGCTTCTGCAGACTTCACAGATAGGATTCATGGCGTACGACCTTACGGCAGACACATTGCTCTATGCACACAATGAGCATCAGACCATGCGCCCCGCATCGACCATGAAACTGCTGACTGCCATAGCCGCCCTGGATCGTCTGGGAGGTTCATATCGTTACGCTACATCATTAAAGGCTGATGGTAATATATATATAGGTAAAGACGGCGACGAGGAATCACTCACTCTGGCAGGTAATGTTATTGTTGCGGGAGGTATGGACCCATGCTTCGGCAGTGATGATATGCATGCTTTCATCGATGCGATACGCCGTGAGCATGTCGACACCATATATGGCGAGGCGCTTGCCGACATGTCGTTCAAAGAACCAGTGCTGCTTGGCGAAGGCTGGTGCTGGGACGATGATAATCCTGTGATTACAGCCCTGCCATGGAACAGAAAAGACATATTCATGCAGAAGTTCAAGACTATGCTCTCTGATGCTGGCATCGTGCTTCTCACGCCACAGCACGAAGCTGACACTCTTATGCTCTCTGACACCATTAGCTCTGAGTGTTCTGCGCAGAGTGCCATGCCAGTCGTACCGGCATTCATGCGCGGAAAGAAAATCAGCAGTGCCAATGCGATATGCTGCACACGTTATCACACCATTGGGCAGATACTTATGCGTATGATGAAACGTTCTGACAATCTCTATGCTGAGTCGCTCTTTTATCATCTTGCTGCCGCAAAGCGTCGTCCGGCAAAAGCGGAATATGCAGCAGACATTATGAAAAAACTATTGCAGAAAATTGGAGTGACGCATACGAACTACCGCATAGCCGACGGCTCCGGACTATCGCTATATAACTATCAGACAGCCGATATGCAGATACGACTGCTGCGCTATGCATATCAAAATGCTAATATCTTCGAGCATCTCTATCCGTCATTGCCGATAGCTGGTGTTGACGGAACACTCCAGAAACGCATGCGCAACACCATATGCCATGACAATGTGCGTGGAAAGACAGGCACGCTGACAGGTATCTCGTCACTCTCAGGCTATCTTACTGCTGCTAATGGCAACGTCATAGCATATGCCATAATCAATCAGGGAGTGATGCGTGCCGCCCATGCAAAGACGATGCAGGACAGAATATGCCAAGCACTGTGTGAATATAATAAAGATACTTTTTAAGAAGATATAGGAAGATAAAGGAAGATATGCCGCTTTCGCGGCGAAGATAGAGGACGATACTTTGGCAAGCGGGTGTTCTGCATCAAAACAAATGTCATTTATCTCCTTCTATCTACAAGGCAAGCGGAACTTGCGAAACTTAAATATAGGAATTAATCAAACTACATAACTTTAATTTATGAAAAAACTATTACTTTCAATGGCATTCCTCCTCGGAATGACTTCAATGGTTTCTGCACAGCAGACTGCGGAGAAACTTAACCGCGCTCCTGTCGCTGTGAAAACGGCTAAAGGCATACTGGTGTCGTGGCGCTCTCTTAACACAGATGCTGCGAGCACATCTTTTAGCGTCTATCGTAACGGGACACAGATAGCCTCTGCCATTTCGACTAAGACAAACCATCTCGATGCCGACGGCAAGCCAGGCGATACGTATCGCATTGTGGCAAGCACAGGCGAAGAAGCGTCAGCTACAGCATGGAGCAGCATGTACACCACCATCGACCTCCCGCGTCCAAATGCACGCAAGTCGTTTGCAGGCAAGACAACGGGTCGCTACCGTCCGGACGACATTTCAGTAGGCGATGTTGACGGCGACGGCGAGTATGAACTCGTATTGAAGTGGCTGCCAGACGACCAGCGCGACAGTGGCAAGAACGGATATTCTACGCCAGCCTATATTGACTGCTACGAGATGGACGGCACACGTCTCTGGCGCATCGACCTCGGTTTCGGCGTGCGCTCAGGCAACCACTATACCCAGTTCCTCGTCTACGACTTTGACGGCGACGGCAAGGCAGAAGTAATCTTCAAGACAGCAGCCGGAACGAAGGATGCCAATGGCAAGTATGTCAGCGAGGCTGCAACAGACAGCAAGATTAAAAGCATTGACAATACAGCTATCTCAGTCAATTCAAACGGTCATGTGACTGACGGCGAGGAGTTTCTGACAGTCTTCAACGGACAGACGGGTGCTGCCATGCACACCATCTGGTATAGTCCAAACCGTGCAATGGTCAACTTCCCGACATCTGACGGCACATACAGCAGCAGCTGGGGAAAAGACATAAGCTATAACCGCGGCGAACGCTATAATGCTGCCGTAGCTTACCTCGATGGACTCAGCAAACTGCCTTCAGCCATTATGCAGCGCGGTTATTATACTTATTGCTACATTTGGGCAGTCG
>JAFPAS010000302.1 GCA_017424205.1 Prevotella sp.
CTGACGACGTACAATGCCTGCAACTTCGAAATCTGGCGCTGCCTCAAGCGCCTCAAGCGCATAGCGTCCGATATTGCCATAGCCTACGATGGCTGCTCTAATTTTTTTCATATAGTTGATGTTTTGTTTCCTAAAAATGGCGAGTCAGTGGCTTTTGTGATATTTACTGACATCGCAGGATATTTATTTGTGGTGCAAAATTATAAAAAAAACGAAGAAGAGTTGTGCGTTTTGAAGCATGAAACACCGAAAATAATGTTATTTAACATAAAAAATAGCGATTTATGCAATATTGTGGCATTTCTTACGTTATATATTATACACGTGCGCAGATGCGCAAAACGTTTTGTAAGCACAGGTGTCATTTGTGCTGAATATTAGTCAATCTAAACAAAGAAACGAGAACAAAATGATAGAATATATCAAAGGAGAACTTACGGAACTTACTCCCGCTATGGCTGTAGTTGAGGCTGGTGGTGTGGGCTATGCGCTGTGTATTACACTGAATACATACACTGCACTGCAGAAAAACGGCATTGGCGAGTGTGTGAAACTGTATGTGAACGAACAGCTTGTTACAGGAGGACGTGATGATTCATTCACATTGTATGGTTTTGCTGGCAAGCAGGAGCGCGAGCTGTATCGTCTTTTGATTACTGTTAATGGCGTCGGTGCGAATACAGCACGCATGATTTTGTCAGCAACGACACCGGCTGACCTTTGCAACACCATTGCTTCTGGTAACGAGAAGATGCTGAAGACAGTGAAGGGCATTGGACCGAAGGCGGCGCAGCGCATCATTCTCGAACTGAAGGATAAAATCGTGAGTCTTGGAATAGCTCAGGAACTGCATGCAACTCCTGGCACTCCAGCTGCAACAAATGTCAATGGAGAGATACGTGATGAGGCTGTTGCTGCACTTACGGCGCTGGGATTCTCTCCTGCACCATCTGCTAAAGTGGTGACGGAGATACTCTCTGCTAACCCTGACACTCCGGTTGAGCAAGTGATTAAGCAGGCTCTGAAAATGATTAAGTAGACGGGTTGTTTGGTTTAGTTGATTATGACGATAACGACGACTTTTAATTATTAAACCTTAACCATTAACCCCTTAAAACCTCAAAATAACATACTGAATTGAATAAACTGAGATACATAATGGCATGGATTGTTTTCAGCATATTTACTGTGCTGACAGCCTATGCTGTAGTCGTACCGCAGGATAACAAAGGAAACAAACAGACAGAAAAACAGAAAGCAGAAAATAGCGGTGTGCAGAATAATAATCGTCTGAAAGCTGCAAAGAAAGATACTATCACGACTAATCTTGGAGAGCTTCTGGAGATTGAAGACGAAACTATTCCTGACTCGCTGCTGAATCCGCGTTGGGCGGTGCAGAAGACTACACCTGTAACATTTGACGACCTTAAGCAAGGCTCTGCAGACTTGCAACGCCCGGAAAATTTGCAACAGAAAGTGGAGTATAACGATTCGCTCGACAGATATATCTTCGGATATAAAATGGGCGGCACATATATTGATGCACCGATAATGATGACACTTGATGAATATCTGAATCATGTCGGGCAGCAGCAGAGAGCGCAGTTTTATAGAAATAAAAATGCAGAAATATTTGAGCAGAAGGGCAAAGAGAAATTTGACTTTACTGATATGCATTTCGATTTGGGACCTGCTGAGAAAATTTTTGGTCCTGGCGGCGTGCGCGTAAGAACAAGAGGTACGGCGGAACTAAGGTTTGGCGCTACGTTCAAGAATATTGATAACCCGTCACTGCCTATACGCAATCGCAAGACAACTACCATTGACTTTGACGAGAAGATTAATATTAATTTATCGGGTAGTGTGGGTGATAAGGTGAATATGAACCTTAACTACAACACTGACGCTACGTTTGATTTTGACCAGCAGAATATTAAACTGAAATACGAAGGAAAGGAAGACGAGATAATCAAACTGCTTGAAGTTGGCAATGTGTCGTTCCCGTCTAACTCCTCTCTTGTTCAGGGTGCTACGTCACTTTTCGGTATGAGAAGCGACTTGCAGTTCGGAAAACTGAAGTTGCAGACTGTGGTGTCGCAGAAGAAATCTAATTCGAAAAGTGTAAGCTCAAAGGGAGGCGTGCAACTTACCCCATTCGAAATAGACGTGGCAAACTATGAAGAGAACCGCCATTTCTTCCTCTCGCATTACTTCCGCAATACATACGACGGAGCAATGGCTACACTGCCAAACCTTACAACAGGTATAAAGATAGGCCGTGTTGAGGTTTGGGTGACAAATAAAAGTGGTGAAACATCTAACACAAGAAATATTATTGCGCTGACAGACCTTGCTGAGACTTCGAATATAAGCAACGACAGATGGGGTGCAGCAACAAATCTGCCACCAGATAATGCAGGAAACTCGCAGTATCAGACTATGGTCACGAGGAATGTGGGGGCAAGAGATATCGATGCGGCATCTACTACACTTGATGCCGATAACCTTGTGGGCGGACTTGATTATGAGAAGATTGAGCGTGCAAGACAGCTTAACGCATCAGAATATACGGTAAATACGGCACTCGGATATATCTCGCTGAAAACCACACTGCAGACAGATCAGGTGCTGGCTGTGGCATATGAGTATACCTATGGTGGCAGGACGTATCAGGTAGGAGAATTCTCAAGCGACGTTCAGGATAACACAAAGGCACTCTTTGTCAAGTCGCTTAAGAATGCAGCCAATACTCCTCAGCAGGGTAACTGGCATCTCATGATGAAGAATGTCTACTATCTTGCGTCGAATGTAGAGAAGACAAAATTCCGTCTTGACATTAAGTATCAAAGCGATACGGCAGGAGTCTATCTCAATTATATACCGGAACAGCAGGTCAAGGCAGCACCGATAATTCGTGTGCTCGGTGCCGACCGTCTTGACAATAATAATAGACCACATCCTAACGGATACTATGATTTTGTAGAAGGATACACCGTTGATAATGGAAGAGTATTTCTTCCTGCAGCCGAACCATTCGGACGTTATCTGTATAAGTATCTTGTAAAGAATGGAGTAGGTGAGGATAAGGCTGCTAAGTATGCCTATACCGAGCTTTATGACTCTACCAAAACAATAGCAAAGCAGATTGCAGAGAAAGATAAATATATACTGCAAGGACAATTCAAGGGCACGTCATCTAATGTTATTTCTCTTGGGGCATACAACGTTCCGAGAGGTTCTGTTGTCGTGACTGCAGGTGGAGTAGTGCTTACGGAAGGTTCAGACTATACAGTAGACTATTCGGCTGGCGAGGTGACAATACTTAATCAAAGCATTATAGATGCGGGTACGGCAGTGAATGTATCGCTTGAGAGCGACACAGACTATGGTCAGCAGCGCAAGACAATGTTCGGATTAAACTGGGAGTATGATTTTTCTAAGGACTTCCAGATGTCTGGTACAATACAGCATCTTACTGAACAGGCTCTGACAACAAAGGTGTCAATGGGTTCTGAACCGCTTAAAAACACTCTGTGGGGTGTTAATCTGAATTGGAAGAAGGAGTCGCAGTGGTTGACAAATGTTCTTGACAAACTGCCATTCCTTCACTTGACTGCGCCGTCGTCAATACAGGTGTCAGCAGAATTCGCTCATCTTATAGCCGGTTCGGCAAGCGGAACGCAAGACAATGCATCGTATCTTGACGATTTTGAAAACACTAAAAATATCATCGATGTATCTACTCCGTCATCGTGGATAATATCAAGTGTGCCGACATTCTTCCCAGAACACAGCGACCGCCAGACCCTTCAGAGTGGTTACAACCGTTCGCTTCTTGCGTGGTATAATATCGACCCGCTTTTCACTCGTCGTTCTTCATCACTCACCCCATCGCATATTAAAGGCGATACAGAGCAGTTGTCTAACCATTATGTGCGCGAAGTGTATGTCAACGAGCTTTTCCCAAACAGAGATCAGAGTTCGTATAACGGAGCGACAAATACACTGTCTATACTCAATCTGGCATACTATCCTGACGAAAGAGGACCTTATAACTTCTCGACAGACATGAATGTGCAGGGCAAGCTAAATAATCCGCAGCGTCATTGGGGTGGTATGATGCGTAAACTCGATACGTCAGATTTTGAGGCAGCTAATGTGGAGTATATCGAATTCTGGCTTCTCGATCCGTTTATTGAGGGCAAGAATGGACATAAGGATATATCAAACATGGGCGGCGACCTGTATTTTAATCTGGGAGAGGTTAGTGAAGATATTCTTCATGACGGCAAGAAATTCTATGAAAGCGGCATGCCTATTGACGGAACTGCTGCATATAGCACAACGCAATGGGGTAGGGTGCCTACGCAGGCTGCAGTCACTTATGCGTTCTCTAACGAATCAGGCACACGTCAGAAGCAGGATGTAGGATATAACGGACTTACCAATGACGAAGAGAAGACCTTCAGTGGATATAGTAACTTCCTATCATACGTACAGACAAACTTTAACCCTGCCGATTCTATATACCAAGCCATAATGGCTGACCCTGCAGCCGATGACTACCAGTATTTCCGCAGTTCGGATTTTGACAGAGAAGAAGCAGGAATCTTGAAGAGATATAAGCATATCAACGGTCCGCAAGGCAACTCGCCAGATTCTGAACAGCGTACCGAGTCGTATGATACGTCATACAAAACTGCGCCAGATGTTGAAGATATCAATCAAGACTATACGCTCAATGAATATGAGAAGTATTATCAGTATAAGGTATCGCTCTATCCAGAGAAGCTTGTCGTAGGCGAGAACTATATTGTAGATAAACGTGTCGTAGCTCCGACACTTCGTAACGGAGAGCGTGACAGCGTGACATGGTATC
>JAFPAS010000303.1 GCA_017424205.1 Prevotella sp.
CAAGGCGTACAACACCCTGTTAATCAGCGTTATTCTGCCGTATCGTTTTACCACAACACTCACTCCGTCAATAGAGAAAATCTTCAAAATGTTACGCCCAGTATGTATCATACATCCTTCTTTCTCGAAGTAACGGGCATCTGTAACCTGCTCAACAAATGATGTCAGCCATGCATATTCTATATTTATCTTCTTCTTCATTTTGTGCTATCCCAATAACCAACTGGTTGCAAAATTACGCATTTATACAGAATACGTCACACTATTATTTTCCCTTTTTCTGTTCTTTTTCTTCCACGTTTCTGACATTGAGAATTTAAGAAATCTATATGCGAAAAATAAAACAATAGTGTTCAGACAAAAGGGCTTCGAAAGTGAGATATCTGACAGCAGCAAACAGAAAACATGACCCGCAAACTCTTGAATGCATCAAGCAAACATCAGCACAAAGCTTTCCGGCTCCTCTTAAAAAAATATAATAATCAAAGCGTTAGAGGCACTCTTTTCGACAAATAGAATAATATTTTGTATATTTGCACGATTTTTATTTAGATGTTAAAATTTGGGGGCTATGCCTCCTTTAGATGCAAAACAAAAAGAAATGAATGTAATTACAAAGACAGTCTCATTGCCTGACGGACGTCAGATTACAATCGAGACAGGCAAGTTAGCAAAACAGGCTGACGGTTCATGTACCCTCCGTATGGGCAACACTGTGCTCCTCGCAACTGTTTGTGCTGCTAAGGACGCTGTTCCAGGAACAGACTTTATGCCTCTTCAGGTGGAGTATCGCGAGCAGTATGCTGCTGCAGGACGCTTCCCTGGCGGTTTCACAAAGCGTGAAGGTAAAGCAAGCGACGACGAGATCTTGGTATGCCGTCTGGTAGACCGTGCGCTACGTCCTCTCTTCCCAAGCGATTTCCACGCTGAGGTATATGTGAACGTTATCCTCTTCTCGGCTGACGGTGTTGACCAGCCTGATGCACTCGCAGGATTCGCTGCAAGCTGCGCACTGGCATGTTCAGATATTCCTTTTGAATTCCCAATCTCTGAAGTTCGCGTAGCTCGCGTTAACGGCGAATATGTCATCAACCCTACATTCGAACAGATGAAGGACGCTGACATGGACCTCATGGTAGGCGCTACAAAGGACAATATCATGATGGTTGAGGGTGAGATGAAGGAAGTTCAGGAGGCTGACCTCCTCGAGGCTCTCAAGGCTGCACACGCTGCTATCAAGCCTATGTGTGAGATGCAGGAGGAGCTCATGAAGGAACTGGACACTGATCAGAAGCGCGAATACTGCCACGAGGTTAACGACGACGAGCTGAAAGAGCAGGTTAAGACTGACTGCTACCAGAAGTGCTACGAGGTAGTGAAGCAGGCTCTCGAGAAGCATGCTCGTGCCGAGGCTTTCGAACAGATCAAGGCTGACTTCAAAGAGGCTTACGCTGCCGCTCATGCTGAACTCACAGAGGATGAGATGGAAGAGAAGTTTGCTCTCGTTGACAAATACTATCACGATGTTGAGAAAGACGCTATGCGCCGTTGCATCCTCGATGAAGGCGTACGTCTCGACGGTCGTAAGACAACTGACATCCGCCCTATCTGGTGTGAGGTTAGTCCGCTGCCAATGCCACACGGATCATCAATCTTCACACGTGGCGAGACTCAGTCGCTCACAACTGTTACTCTCGGCAATAAGATGGACGAGAAGATGGTTGATAACGTACTCGACAAGAGCTACATGCGATTCCTCCTCCACTACAACTTCCCTCCATTCTGTACAGGCGAAGCTAAGGCTCAGCGTGGCGTAGGACGTCGCGAAATCGGCCACGGTCATCTCGCTTGGCGTGGTCTGAAGGGTCAGATCCCTGCAGAATTCCCATACACAGTACGTGTAGTAAGCCAGATTCTTGAGTCAAATGGTTCTTCTTCTATGGCTACTGTATGTGCTGGCACACTCGCACTGATGGATGCTGGTGTACCTATGAAGAAGCCTGTATCAGGCATCGCAATGGGTCTTATCAAGAACGCAGGCGAGGAGAAGTACGCTGTTCTCTCTGATATCCTTGGCGATGAGGACCACCTCGGCGACATGGACTTCAAGACTACTGGTACAAAGGACGGTCTGACAGCAACACAGATGGACATCAAGTGTGACGGTCTGTCATACGAAATTCTTGAGAAGGCTCTCGCACAGGCTAAGGCTGGCCGTGAGCACATCCTCAACTGCATAACAGAGACAATAGCAGAGCCACGTGCTGAGCTTAAGCCACACGTACCTCGTATCGTTGCACTTGACATTCCTAAGGAGTTCATCGGTGCTGTGATTGGCCCTGGCGGCAAGATTATCCAGCAGATGCAGGAAGACACTGGCGCTACAATCACTATCGAAGAGGCTGACGGCGTAGGTCACGTACAGGTTTCTGCACCTAACAAGGAGTCTATCGACGCTGCTATCGCTAAGATTAAGGCTATCGTAGCAATACCTGAAATCGGTGAGACTTATGACGGTGTAGTACGCTCTATTATGCCTTACGGATGCTTCGTTGAAATTCTCCCAGGTAAGGATGGATTGCTCCATATCTCTGAAATAGACTGGAAGCGCCTCGAGACAGTTGAGGAAGCTGGCATAAAGGAAGGCGATAAGATACAGGTTAAACTTATCGATATCGACCAGAAGACTGGCAAGTACAAACTCTCTCGCCGTGTGCTCATTGAGAAGCCTGAGGGATATCAGGAGCGTGAACGCCGCCCTCGTCCAGAGCGTGGTGAGCGTCGTCCTCGTCCAGAGCGTGGCGAACGCCGTCCTCGTCCAGAGCGCGGAGAGCATCGTCCTCGTCCAGAGCAGACAGAAGAGCAGGCTCCACAGCCAGTTGTAGAGGCTCCACAGGACTTTACTGACGCTCTCGACAAGTTTGATTTCTAATCTGAAACATGATATGCCAATGCTCTGATGTCATGAGCAAGCCTCATGCGCAGGGCATATCACAACATAATTCCCATCATTTCACACACGAGATGATGGGAATATATGTTTAAGGTTGAAAGCACATATATGCCGCACAATATACACAGCACAAAGGCAGACAGAATATCCCATGCCACATTGGAGAACCCCGCGGCACAGAAAAACTGAGTAATAAACATAATGACGAACAGCGAGAACACGACATATTGCGCCACAGTAGGTGTCTTTGATGGCGTTCACTGCGGACATCAGCAGGTTATCAGACGCGTTATTGCTATAGCAGAGGCGGCTGGTATGAAGTCAATGGTGATAACCTTCGACCGCAATCCGCTGGAAGTTATATGCCCCGAACGAGCACCAAAGCCTATCATGACGCTCACAGAACGCATCAGCAGACTGCAAGCTATGGGGGTTGATCGCGTTGAAGTTCTGCCGTTCGACAACGATTTCATGCAGACAACGGCCTTCGATTTTATGCACGAAACGCTGTATATGCGACTGAACGTGCGCTGCATGGTCACAGGATACGACAATCGCTTCGGCAAACGAAACCCGGATGAAAACTTTGAAACATACGTCAGCTACGGTAAGCGCATAGGCATAGACGTCGTCTTAGGTCCGCAACCAGAAGAATGCGGACTATTCGATGGAAGAGCTGTATCATCATCACTCATCCGCCATCTGATTGACTCTGGAAGGAAGGAAGAGGCAGACACTCTGATGATGCTTAAATAATGACTGCAACATCATTTTCTTGCTAAAGAAAACGATAGCAAAGTTTTCCTATAAAAAAAACAAGTTTGACATTCGCTGAATCCAACTAAGAAACACAACATTCATAACTCCAGATATGCTAAACATCCTCTTATATTTTTTCGTTTTCTTCGTCATACAGGTGTCTTCTTTCTTCTTCGTAGAAAGCCTTTGGGCACTGTTCACTGGCAGTCGTGAACACACTGCAGAACTTATCATCATAATGACGGCTGTAAGTCACATTGTGACAATTCTGATATACACGGCTCTGAAGTGGACGCCATTCTCTCTTGATTTCTTCCGCAGCAAGGCTGGCAACATCACTTACTGGTGCATACTTGCCGCCTTAGGAATGCTGATTCCGACCATGTGGTTAGAAGAACTTATTCCGGAGGCGATACGCCAGGATAATATGGCTGACACATTCAAAACTGTCATGCAGAGTCCATGGGGTTATTTGAGCATTGCTCTGCTGGCTCCTGTAGCTGAAGAATTGGTGTTCCGTGGAGCAATACAGAAGACGGCTGTGCGTTATTACGAAGGGAAGTTCGGCAAGACCAACCGTGCTCATTGGGTGGCGATAGTAATATCTGCCGCACTGTTTGCAGCCATACACGGCAATCCGGCACAAATACCGCACGCACTGCTCGTGGGATTGCTATTAGGATGGCTGTGCTATCGCTCTGGAAGCATCATTCCTGGCATCATTGTACACTGGGTGAACAATAGCGCTGCATTCCTACTATGTCATTTATATCCGCGTTCGTACGATATGAGCATCATTGAGTTTTTCGACAACTCGATGCTACGCCTTGCTGGTGCGGTAGTTCTGTCGCTTATGTTGTTCGTACCAGCTATTTATCAACTAAATAAAATAATGAAAACGAAATAAGACGGATAGACCTTGAAATAGCAGGTTAATGCGGATTACACTCATACGAAACATTAAAAAAGCGCTAAAAGAAAAATTATGATAATAGAAATAAAAGACACACTGGTGTCAATGGACATCATAACAGAAGAGTTCTGCTGCGACCTTGAGGCATGCAAAGGCAAATGCTGCATCATCGGTGATGCTGGTGCACCAGTTACAATGGACGAAGTGATGGAACTGGAGAATGTGCTCGACGAAACATGGGACGATCTCTCTGCATCTGCACAGGCTGTAATAGACAAGCAGGGCGTAGCATACACCGACCAGGAAGGCGACCTTGTAACGTCTATCGTCAACGGCAAGGATTGTGTCTTCACATACTATGACGACCTGACTCTTGACCTTCCTGACAGCGAAGGCAAGACACGGCAGTGCACCATACAGAACTGCTGCCTCTGTGCGACAGAGAAAGCATACCGTGCTGGCAAGACATCGTGGTGCAAGCCTATATCATGTGCGCTATACCCTATTCGCGTAAAGGAACTGAAAAATGGTCTGACAGCACTTAACTACCACCAGTGGGATATCTGCATCGACGGCCGCCGCAAAGGACGCGAACTGCATATGCCGGTATACAAGTTCCTGCGCGAACCGCTAATACGCCGTTTTGGACAGGAATGGTATGACGAACTGTGTGTTGTAGCTGAGGAAGTGAAGAAACAACTCATGTAACGTCTCCACATACAGCAAGGACTGGCATGGTCCGCACATTATAATTACGTTTCGCAGGAAGTATCTTCCCGCAGCATACAGAAATAGCAGGCTGGTTGCAGCCTGCTATTTCTGTTTATGCAAACACTGTCATACGGGATAATTTCAGAAGGCATTCCCTGCACCAGGAACGCACCCTCTATCTCGACTACCACACCACCACTTTCTTTCCGCCGACAATATTCATTCCTCGCTGCAGAGCAGGCAGACGCTGTCCGCTGATGTTGAAGATGCGATTGTCTGAAGACTTAGACGGCATAACAGCATTGCTTATTCCGGTATTCAAGTCCCATTCGTACACAAAACCGTAGAATCCGAGTTTAGAACCCTGGCAATACAGTTTGTATGCCGAACCGCCTTTTACTCTGATTGTTATTCCGTATTCAGCAGGATGAGTGTCATCGAAGCTGATGCCGTTATAGTCTGGCAGTGCCACTCCGTCTTCTTCTATATACAGCGGTTTGACGAGATTGTGCTTAACATACATCGTCAGTGTGCCGTCGAGCAACGGACAGAAAGTATAGAATGTGCCTCCTGCCTTGTTACCGTCCACACCGTTGCCAGGTGTGCAATACACGAAAGTATCGTCAATAGGTCTTCTTGGTGCCTGCAGGAAGTCTGCTCCGCCCGTCTCTCCGTATGTCAGAGTGATGTTTTCACGTCTAATAGTCGTACCGGATGCGAATGTCTGATTCTCCTC
>JAFPAS010000304.1 GCA_017424205.1 Prevotella sp.
GACAAAGAAAGTTTCACTGCCAGCCGTGCGTATCGCCACCTTAGGCATGGCGATAGGCCTTGCCGTCATGATTGTGTCTGTAGCGGTAGTGATGGGCTTCAAGCATACCATACGCGACAAGGTTGTAGGCTTCGGCAGCCACCTTGTCGTGAACAATTTTCTGTCCATGCAGGACTTAGAGCATGACCCTGTATGCACTTCTGACTCAATAATAAAAATTCTCCGTCAAGCACCAGGCGCTACACATACGCAGCAGTATGCCATGAAGCAAGGACTGCTGAAAACAGACTCTGACTTCCTCGGCGTGATGCTTAAAGGTGTAGGCGAAGACTGGGACTCAACCTTCATACACAACAACTTGGTATCAGGCGTGATACCAGCGTTCTCTTCCAGCAAGGCTACAAACAAGATTCTCATCTCGCAACTTATGGCTGACAAGCTAAACATCACTGCGGGTGAGAAGATTTTTTCATATTTCCTCGGCGACGGCTCTGTGCGCACACGCCGCTTCACCATTGCTGGAATATACCAGACTAATCTGACAAAATACGATGAGTCAATCGTATTCTGCGACATATACACCGCACGTCGACTTAACGGATGGCAGCCAGACCAGTCGAGCGGCATAGAACTGACTGTCAGCGATTTCAGCCGTATTGACACGACAGCTCAATGGCTCATTGAAAAGGTCAACCGCACAGCTGACCCATACGGTCAGACATACGCCTCTGCCACCATACAGGAAACCAATCCTCAGATATTCTCATGGCTCGACCTTCTCGACCTTAACGTGTGGATAATTCTCGCACTCATGATTTGTGTGGCATCTGTAACGATGATCAGCGGACTGCTCATTGTGATACTCGAGCGCATACCGATGATAGGCACGCTCAAGGCGCTCGGCGCACGTGACAAGACCATCCGCCACACATTCCTCTGGTTCGGTTCGTTCATAGCAGGCAAAGGACTCATCATCGGCAATATCATTGGCATTGGCATATGCCTCATACAGAAATACACGGGAATAATAACGCTCGACCCGCAGACTTACTACGTTAGCGAAGCGCCTGTCGAACTCAGCCTGACAGCACTGCTGCTGCTCAACGTCTGCACACTGGTTGTCTGCACGCTGATTCTTGTCGTGCCGAGTTTCCTCGTGTCGCACATCCATCCCGTTAAGACAATGAAATTCGGAGAATGAGCATGAGCAAACCATTCAAACTCCTACCCCACCTACTTGCATGTCTGTTTTTTATTTGTCTTATATCATGCAAGGAGAAAAAATCTGAACCAGAGTATACTCCCTGGGGAACTCCTCTCGAACATCCTTCCGACGAAACTACACCGCCGGCAGACAGCACTATATCCCTTAGCGACATTATCGCTCAGGGCGAACTCATCATGCTCACCATTAACGGCCCCGAGACATATTACGACTACCACGGCCACGGCATGGGACTGCATTTCATGCTCTGCGAAAACTTCGCGCAGAAGATTGGCGTGAGGCTCCGTGTGGAACTATGCCGCGACACAGCCGAACTGACACGACGCCTCGTTAACGGCGATGCCGACATCATAGCCTGCCCTATCAAATGTAGCTCACCGCTCGTCAACTGCGGACCGCAATGGGCGGTGCATAAAGACAATACAGCACTTGCTGACGAGATACGCCGCTGGTACACCAACGGCATGCTCACAGAGACAAAGCATCGCCAGGAGCAGATTCTTGCATCGGGCGGTGTCACACGACGTGTCTACGCTCCAATGATAAACCGTCAGAAAGGACTCATATCTCAGTGGGACCATCTCTTCCGCAAGCATGCCCCTACAGCACGCCTCGACTGGCGACTTCTGGCTGCGCAGTGCTACCAGGAGTCATGCTTCGATCCTAAGGCACACTCTTGGGCAGGAGCATGCGGACTGATGCAGATAATGCCTGCAACAGCAAAGCAGTTAGGACTGGCGCAAGCTGACATTTATCATCCAGAGAAGAATATCGCTGCAGCAGCAAAATATATGAACCAGCTGATGCAGGAGTTCCGCGACATACCGACACAGCACGACCGACTGTGCTTCGCCCTCGCATCCTACAACGGCGGCTCTTTCCATGTCCGCGATGCTATGGCGCTGGCAAAGAAATACGGACACAGCCCGCAACACTGGGGCGACGTGCGCCAGTATATCCTGAAACTTACTGACGCAAAGTACTATACTGACCCTGTAGTAAAATACGGATATATGCGCGGAACAGAAACATCGGCTTACGTCGACCGTATCATCGCCCGCTGGGCGGAATACGGCGGACGACCAGGACGCACACGCACCACAGGACCAAGTACATACACGGGGCCGTCAACACAACCGACTGTAACCAACGATGCAGCCCCACGACCAGCAAAGAAGACTAATAGATATAGGATAAAGGTGGATAAGTAATAAGTTGACAAGTTGACAAGTTGACAAGTACAGAGGAAAAGTGAAAGGTGAAAGCAAAGCTTCGTCAGCATGAGCAGCGGACGTCAAACGAAGTAAGGGCATAGCTCTTACCGTTTGGTGCGCGAACAGCGAATGCAGGCAAAGGTGAAAATCTGCATAATCTGCGCCATCTGCGTGCTAAAGAAAATCCGTGTAAATCCGAGCTATCCGTGTTCGTTAATTTTAGTTATCGTTGACGTCAAAACTAACATAAGTTTTCATTGAAAATTACCGTTTCATGTCCTCAGAATACCGCAATCCTGCCAGTAAAACCATCCTATTTTGCCGTTTAGGAAACAAAAATCAGTAAATTATTGGGTACAAAGCACCAAATAATGACGCCATTTAGTCTATATCAAATTATCACTTGCTACTAATCAAATTACCATTAGTAGCTTTTTACCTCGCTAATCAATACCTCCGGCTGATTCATACTTTGCATTTTTGCTCACCATCTACCATAACATACTGAGCACCAATTATTTAAGCAAACCTTAATTTCCTTGCGATATTTCCCGTATTATCCGTCTCCGATTTCCTACAGGCGATTCTACAGCGTTAAAAAACGTAAAGTTTTCTTATTCTGCTGACAATAATTCGTCTTTGGCACACAGAAATCACAGAATACACGTAAGATTCTTTAGCACGCAGATTACGCAGATTTTGCAGATTTGTTTCCAAATAATCGCTGTAAAACAAAAACATCAATAACCAACTGAGGGAATGCCTTGCCAGACATTCCCTCAGTAAAAAACAATAAAAACAGAATTATACGTTATGCATCAACCCAGACAAAAATCTGTTGTCCTGCGGGGCTCCTTGTGTCCTTGGGAGGACAAGCCCCGCTGCCAAACATGATATAGGAGAAAGATTTGGGATTTCGATTTGCGTTAAGGATGCAATCAGTTCTAACGTACAGGGCGCACCGAATCTTCGAAATTTTCAGCAGTTATAACCCAATCTTTAACGTCTGGAGAAGCAAAATACAATTCGTAGAAATCATCATTGGAAGGTGCAGATGACCGAGGAGTAGACGACCAATAATGACCGTCAACACCAACACGATAAAACGTATTATTCCAGCGATACCCAGCAGCAGGAAGAAAAATAGTAGCACCATTAGGGCCAATAAATTTAAGTCCCTCTACTCCATTATACGTAGTCCATTTTTCTTTGCAACTATACACCAATTCCTGAATCTGGGTAAGAGTTGGAGCAGTACTTACTTGTCCGAATTTATAGTAGCCACCGTATGCTTCAGGTGTAGAAGCACCCTC
>JAFPAS010000305.1 GCA_017424205.1 Prevotella sp.
CTGACCCAAGAACTGGCGAGATTCTCTCTGCCGACGTTATCTGGTATCATAACATCCTCTCGCTGCTCCACAACTGGCGCTTCGTACAGACTGGCGCTGTTGACCCTCGCGTGAGAAAGGCGAAGTTTGACGACGAGGTGATGAACGAGGCTATCAAGTATGCTGCGGCTCACGAGATTGGCCACACTCTCGGACTCATGCACAACATGGGCGCAAGTTACTCATTCCCTGTAGAGAAGCTGCGCGACCCTGACTTCACACAGCAGTACGGCACAACACCAAGTATCATGGACTATGCCCGCAACAACTACGTGGCACAGCCTGGCGATGTGGAGCGCGGTGTGAAGCTCACTCCTCCTGACCTCGGTGTATACGACATCTACGCTATAGAATGGGGCTACCGCCTCATCAACGGCGCTAACACTCCTGAGGCTGAAAAGCCAGTGCTCGACAGCTGGATAGCGAAGCACGAGGGCGACCCAATGTATGAGTTCGGCGCACAGCAGGTGCTTGGCATCGTCGACCCTACTGACCAGACTGAAGACCTCGGCAACGACCACATACTGGCAAGCA
The DNA here is from genome assembly GCA_017424205.1 of Prevotella sp. Taxonomy (GTDB): domain Bacteria; phylum Bacteroidota; class Bacteroidia; order Bacteroidales; family Bacteroidaceae; genus Prevotella. The sequence continues at coordinate 574 of JAFPAS010000305.1, forward strand.
GCTACGGCATCAGCAACCTGAAGATTCTGCTCAACAATCTGGAGCAGTGGACACTCGAGAAGGGCGAACGCTACGATGAGGTTGAGAAGACCTACATGGAGGTGGCAAAGCAGTACGGCAGATACATCAAGCACGTGACACCTTACCTTGGCGGCATCAGATACGAAGAAATCAGACAGGGCGACGGTAAGGCTTCTGGCAAGCACTACATCGGCAAGGACTATCAGAAGAAGGCTATGCTCTGGCTCGTCGACCAGGCTCTCACCTACGACACATGGCTGACACCAAGAGCTCTCATCGACAAGCTCGAAATCAATATGGACGAGAACAAGAAACTGCGTTCGCAGATTGTTTCTTCGCTCATCAACGGCACAATACTCTACCGCATAAAGGACGGCGGCGAGGCTGACCCAAAGAAAAACTACGTCATCGACGACTATCTCAACGACGTGACAAACGCTATCTTCACAGCACCGAAGGCTGGCAAGCTCACTGAAGCAGAGAAGGACATGCAGAGCGCAGCAATCGCACAGATGATAAAGAACCTCGGACTGGAGGCTGCAGCAGCTAAGAAGACATCGCTCGACGAGTATGCTGATTTCTGCGAGCAGTATGCTGCTCACGACATGCCATGCTCACACTACATCAGCGACGGCACAAACTCATTTGCAAGAATCAACCTCGGAGTGTCAAGCCTCTCAAAGGATGAGTTCGGAGCTATCATGATGGGACGCCTGCAGACTGTGATGCAGAAATACAAGACATTCAGAACAACTGCTAAGGGCTCAACAAAGAACTTCTACGACTACCAGATTCTGAAGATTGAGCGTGCGCTGAAGAAATAAAACCTATTGACAGACAGGCTGATTGACGGCTGGCACGACAACAGCACTAACAACACCAGCATCACCCAGCCTGTCTGCTCCCACCCCTGACTCGCAAAGAATATAGCGACAACCCGAAAAAACAAATAATCAGAACATAAGATTATGCAGAAGATAAAGACCATCCTCATCACACTGACTATTGCGCTCTGCCACATCATGACCGCAGCAGCGCAGAACGCAACAGTGACAGGAAGCGTGACTGACCCTGGAGGCGAACCGCTGATAGGAGCACACGTGAAATGGAAAGACCAGAAGACCGGCACCATCACCGACGCCGAAGGACAGTTTGTGCTGCCAGCACAGAAGGCTAAAGCCACACTCCAGGTTTCTTATATAGGCTATAAGACCAAGGAGGTGGAAGTAAACAAAGGACAGGGCATCGTGAAAATCACCCTCGCTGACGACGCACAGCATCTTGACGAGCTCGTCGTTGTGGGCTACGGCATACAGAAGAAATCATCGCTCACCGGTTCGGTAGAGACCATCAAGGCTGAAGACCTGCTCATGATGCCAGCAACAAACCTCGACCAGGCGCTGACAGCACAGGTGGCTGGCTTGCAGGTAATGCAGGCTACAGGCGACCCAAGTACGGCGAAGGAATCGACCATCAGCATCCGAGGCATAAACAACGCTCCGCTGCTCGTAATTGACGGCGTGCCACGCTTCGGCACAACAACCTCTGACGGCGAGACACGTCTCTCTGACCTCAACCCTGACGACATCGAGAGCGTCACAATCCTCAAGGATGCCGCATCGGCTGCCGTATACGGCGCACGTGCTGCTAACGGTGTAATTCTCGTGCAGACAAAGAAGGCGAAGGACGGAGAGAAAGTGAAGGTTAACTACCGCGGACAGTTTAACATGCAGCAGGCTACAGACATGCCTGAATTCCTCAACGCATACGAGTTTGCTACTCTCTTCAATCGTGCCGTTGAGAACAGCCCAGGCACAACTGTTGAGCCATACACTGCAGAGCAGCTCGAGATGATTCGCACAAAGTCGGCACCTAACGTCTACGGCGACGAAGACTATCTCAGCTATCTCAACGACACAGGATGGTCAACTACTCACAGCGTCTCTGTCAACGGCGGAAGCAAGAAGGTGAGATACTACCTCTCTATGGGCTATGCCGACAGCGAAGGCCTATACAGCGGCATTGGCAGAAGCCGTCTGAACTACATGGGCAAGATTGATACAGAGCTGGCTAAGGACCTCACACTCTCGTTCTCTGTCAACGGTTCACGCTCAAAGGCTCAGAACAGCAGCTACTATACCATCGACAACGCCTATGCGTTCTCTCCGCTGCAGGTGGTGCGCTTCGACAACGGACTGCTGGCGAGCAGCAACGGCTCTAACCCGCTCATCGCCATCCAGGGACTGGGAGGATACATCAAGGACAACAGCAAGATGAACACCATCACGGCTAACCTCAACTGGGAGGTGCCGTTCGTAAAGGGCCTGTCGCTCTATCTGCGCGGAACATTCGACGACAACACACGCATAGAGACTACATTCGACAAGCCTGTGACACTCTACACATACGACAGCGCTACCGGCACATACGCTGCCGACCCTAACACCATCTATCCTACAGCAAAGGTATCGATGGAGCAGGACGACCGCTTCTTCGACAGCCAGCTCTATGAGGCAGGACTCAACTACATGCGCACCTTCGGCGGCAAGCACGACGTAGAGGCTACAGTGGTGGCTAACTATCAGCGCACCCACACTCAGTATATGTACGGCACAAACCTCGACAAGGGCATATATCCTGAGATAATCGGTTCGGCACAGGTGGCTGAGCTTTACGGCGACGAGCTCTACAACCAGAGAGCATCGCTCATCGGACGTGCGAAATACGGATACAGCAACAGATACTTCGCTGAATTCAGCTTCCGTGTTGACGGCAGCAACAATTTCCACCCTGACCACCGCTGGGGCTTCTTCCCTTCAGTGTCTACAGCATGGGTTATCTCTAACGAGCCTTTCTTCAAAAACTGGAAGCAGAACGTGCTGAGCAACGCTAAGCTGCGTCTCTCTACAGGTTTGCTCGGCAATGACGGACTCGTGGGCGCATACTCATACCTCAAGACTTATATCGAGACAACAAACAACGGATATAACATCGGCGGCAACTTCCGCCCGGGCATGATAATGACCAGCAACCCTAACATCAATCTGACATGGGGCAAGACACGCGACTATAACATCGCGGCTGACCTCGGATTCTGGCAGGGACGCATCGGACTGACTTTCGAATACTTCCAGAGATACGAGACAGACAAGATTACATCTGCGCCTGACTATCTCTACCCGCCATCAACAGGTGTCGACGGAAACATGCCAAGCCAGAACTTCAGCAAACTGAAGACATGGGGATGGGACCTCTCGCTCACACACCGCAACACCATAGGCAAGTTCAAGTATAACGTCGGCGTGACTCTCTCTAAGTCTGACGACAAATACCTCGACTTTGGCGACGAAAGCGCACAGATTCCTAACATGCGCCGTAAAGGACGCAGCAGCCTCGTATGGACCATGTACGAAGCTGACGGACTCTTCAAGAGCCAGGAGGAGATTAGCAGCTACGGTGTAGACCAGGACGGACAGAACAACACCACACTGGCTCCTGGCGACATAAAATACGTAGACCAGAACGGCGACAACAAGATTGACGCAAACGACCGCATATACGTCAAGAACTCATCACATCCTGATATGGACCTCGGCGTGCGCATCAATCTCTCATACAAGGGATTCTTCGTCAACGCACTCTTCCAGGGCGAGTTCGGATACAAGCAGAACATCAGCGAGAACTACTCGCTCGAGAACGGAACACTGCAGAAATTCCAGAAGTATCATCTCTACGAGACATGGACACCTGAGAATCCTGACGCACGTTATCCGCGAATCAAGTTTGCTACATCAAACGATAACAACCGTAAGACATCGACATACTGGATTCAGGACTGTAACTTCATCCGTCTGAAGTCGCTCAACGTGGGCTATCAGTTCCCGAAAGAATGGATCAGAAGCCTCTCGCTCTCGTCAGCAAGCATAGCATTCCAGGCCAGCAACCTCTTCACCATCTCTGACCTCGAAGGCATGGACCCTGAGTCGCTGCGCGGATATCCTATACAGAAATCATACGGTGTAACACTCAACCTCAGTTTCTAAACACTCTCTCATAACATGACAAAGATGAAACATCTCAATATAAAATCACTCGCCGCAGCAGCAATAGCAGCCACGCTGACACTGTCAAGCTGCAACAACCTCTTCGACGATGCGCCGAACAACAAGATTTCTGAGGAGGCGGTATGGGGCAACAGCATGCTGCTCGACGAATACGCCAACGGATGGTATCGTAACATGAGCTTCGGATTCAAGACGCTCGTGCCTACCAACGCTCTGCTCAAAGGCCTCAGCAGATACTACATGCCATGGTTCGGCGACCAGCTAAGCGTGGGCAAGAACGACTGGTTTAATGCCGGATATGGCGACATTCTGAAGGCCAACGAGTCAAGCCTTAGCCTGTGGGCGCAGAACACATGGAGCGCTTACTACACACAGATACAGTATATCAACACATACTTCGCTAATCACGACGTAGTGGCTGACCAGGCACAGAAGCAGCGCATCGACGGCGAGGCGCACTTCATGCGTGCATACTACTACTACCTGCTGTGGAAAAAATTCGGCGGTGTGTTCATCATCGACCGTACGTTCGACCCGCTCACTAACGCTGAGAAATTCCCACGTGCATCATACGACGAGATGGTAGAGTTTATCGTGAGCGAAGCTGACAAGGCTGCAGCACTGCTGCCTGTAGAGCACGAGAGCATCAGCCTCGGACGCGCCACTCGCGGAGCGGCTATCATGCTCAAGGCGAAGACTTACTTCTGGGCGTCAAGCCAGGTATTCCAGAACAAGCAGAAGGAATATCTCGGATTTACCGACGACAAGAGCAGCCAGATGCTCGCTAAAGCTAAGGAGGCATACGACGAACTCTTCGCACTCGGAAAGTACTCGCTCATCCCTATCGCTGCCGACACTCAGGAGGGAATCAAGAACGAATACAGACAGATTTTCCTCACAAAGAACAGCCAGGAGTCTATATTCGAGGTGCAGCACTCTGACGACGGCGACTACGCTAACAAATTCGGACATAAGCTCGACCGTGACGCAGCATCGCCTTTCTTCACCGGCACAACAGCTGCTTACACTCCTACTCACAACCACGTGAAGGAGTATGGCATGCGCGACGGAAAGACTTACGACCCGAACAATCCGTATGAGAACCGCGACTATAGATTCTACGCTAACGTGCTATACAACGGCGCTGTCTTCCACAACCACGTCATGGACATGGCTACCACTGACGGCGTGAAGGGCGTAGACATCACTCCTTACGGCACATCAACTACAGCTGCGTTCACAAGAACCGGATATTATCTCGGAAAATTTGTCGACGAGACTCAGACTATCGATAATAATGATACGTATGCTTCGTCACAGAACTTCATCATCTGGAGATATGCCGAGGCACTGCTTGACTATGCTGAGGTGGCTTTCCGCATAAACGACCATGCCACTGCGCTCAACTGTGTCAACCAGATCAGACAGAGAGTGCACATGCATCCGCTGACAAGCATCACATGGGACGAGATTGTCAACGAACGACGCATAGAGATGGCATTCGAGGAGACTACCTACTGGGACTTCTTCCGCTGGGGAACAGCAATGGAGAAACTCAACGGACAGACTAATCCGCTGAAGTGCATCACCATCACCGTCAAGAACGGAAAGACTACATACAAAGAGGCTAACCTCAACAGATTCCCAGGCAGAATCCGCGTGTTCCAGGAGAAGCAGTACTATCTGCCTATCCCATGGAGCGACGTCAGATATCACGGCGTAGAGCAGAATCCTGACTGGACAGAGGTGTAGGTGACAACGGCGTCAACGATAACGATGTTTAAGGGTCAAGTTTTTGTCTACTAAACAAATAACTCGTCTACTTGTTTACTTGTCAACTTGTCAACTCGTAATCGTTATCGTTGACACTCTTTCAAAATAATAAACACAAACAATTAATAAAAACAAACTGATTATGAAGAAATTCTTTACTCTCACAGTGCTCGCTCTTGCCGCTATGGCAGCGACTGCACAGACAAAGCAGAACATGTTTCCTGCTGCTGACACAGATGCCGACGGATGGCTCTGGTTTGACACAGCAGAGAAAATCGAAAAGTACGTCGGCATCATCGACGAGACAAACTACAAGGTTGACCCTAACGGAAAACCTATACAGCTGGTGTATGCCGATATCTTCCCTGACTATCCACCATCAGAGGCTTCTGCCGACATCGTAGGCGCTGGCACTGACGGCGAGACAGGCTCTGCAGGCTCACGCACAGGAGCACTCATGCTGCAGCCTTCATCAGCATCTATGTCTGTCAACGGCGGCGGATTCGTTGTCTGCATGCCTTCATGCTCTGAGTATGCTATCTGCTACTCAAGCAACAGCCGTGTGATGACAAGACTCGTGGCTACTACTAACGTCAATTCGCTCATGAGCGACTGCAACGCAGGATATGATCTCAACTACGAGAAGGGATGGAAAATCATCAACGCTTCGTATGTCAGCGTATTCAAGCGCCTGCCTGCTGGCATAAACAACTGGAGCTCACTCGAGAATCTCGACAACGGCTCTGACGAAACAACACTCAAGAACGACAAGCCTATATACGTTTGGTTCCAGAGCGCAACTCCTGACACTATCTATATTCATGGCATTCGCGCCATCACTCAGGAGAACGCTTCGTCTACAGGTATAGAGAATATCAATGCCACTGCAGCTGGAAAGAAGGCTGTATACACCATCGACGGCAGAACAGCTGGCAACAACACAGCTACCCTGAAGAAAGGCCTCTACATCGTGACAGAGCAGGGCAGAACAAGAAAAATTGCGAAGTAATTATCGCGCCTATATACTGGCACTTTGAAGTTTACATGCATCTGAATTGACAACAGAGGATGCATGACACATAACGCGGAAAGAATCAGAATTATCTCTGAATCTTTCCGCTTTCTCATTTTTTACCGACAACGGATTTCACTAATTACACGGATATAATTAATACTACCACAGACAGCAAATAACAGAGTACAGATAACAGATGAAAGATGAAAAGTTCTTTCTCATTTCTCATTTCCACTTGACATCCGCAGCTTCTTATCCTGCAATATAGTGCCTTTTGGCGGCTTAAACGCTGTGTTTTGCATGCTTAATCACAGCCTTTCGTTTTCTCGGTGCTAAACGCACTTTTTAATACTTAGAAAACTGTATCTTAACTACAAAACAGTTGTCAAAGTTGTCAATGTTGTATTATATAACTCAACTTTCGCAAGTTAAGGAAGTTAAGAAGTTATCGGCTTTTCAAACCTCAGGAGTTAAGCCATTACTGCTGATACGCATTTTGCATTGGACATTTGGCTTAACTACTTTGACTTCTCTAACTTCTTTATCTACTGTCTTAAGACCAACACATTAAAATATTAATGGTCAATTTGAGTTAAATTTTATAATCTTCTGAAAAATATTTCATTTTTTGTTTGACTCGTACCTAAGGTCATGCATTAACTTTGCACCCGAAAATAAAAAATCGTACGATTATGAGTAAAAAAACAAAGTTAAAAATCGGAGAGTTCTCAAAGATGATGCAGGTGACTGTGAAAACCCTGCGGCATTATGAACAAAAGAATTTGCTTATGCCAGATGAGGTGGACGAGTGGACTGGCTATCGCTATTATAGCATAATGCAAATGCAGCGACTCAACACCATACGTGGACTGCAGCGTCAGGGTTTTTCGTTAGAGGAAATAAAGGGACTGCTTGAAGATGGTTCGCACACACCGAGCATAGACCAACTGACAGAGAAAATAGCAGAGACAGAGCGTCAACTGCTATTATTGAATGAGCGACGCAGACAACTGCTCAGATGGATGGACTCTCAAAAACAAATCAAGACAATGGAAAAATTCAGTATTCAGTCCTTGCCTGAGATTATCGTGGCAAGTCATCGTGAAATCATTCCTGATTATAGCGCATTAGGTATGTTGTGCATAAACAAAATAGGTCCAGAGATGCAACGCCTTGGTTGTCAGTGCCCCCCTCCGGGATATTGCTTTACCATAGAGCATGGAAAGGAGTATCGTCCAACGAACATCGACATAGAGTATTGTGAGCAGGTAGAAGAGATGGGAACTGATAGCAGCATCATACAGTTCAAACATCTATCTGCCGTTCCAAAGGCTCTGTGTATGAAACACATTGGACCATACGAGCGTTTTTACGAGTCGTACACTGAAGCCTTCAACTATATGGAAGAGCAGGGATACAAGATGGTGGGACATATGCGTATCTGTTATATCGATGGTGCGTGGAATCAAGAAAATCCCGAACAGTGGCTGTCTATCATTCAGATTCCAATTGAATTGAGTAGGATTACATGATTTTTGTGGCGTATTCTTGTACGTTTTAATCTATGCTGGCAATATCCGAGATTATCTTCACTAATAGCTTATAGATAATTATTGGTGTCCAGTAAAAATTAAAATGGATTTACTCTATTCGGATGGCATATACCCGAAAATAAAACGTTGACCTAAGTTTGTTAACAATTAAGAGTACACCCTACAAGGGGCAGAAGTCTCAAAAGCAATATTACGAACTGCATAATTTTACTTTTGCCCCTGCAGGACGTGACATACAAACACTTCCTTTACCCAGGGTGTCGTCTCACTCCGTTCGCCTTGCCCTGGGCTATTAACTTTTGGGCTTTCAGCCCGCAGGGATATAAAGATAAGAACAATTTTTGTTGGAACTATTGGATTATTGACTTTCTGCCCATAGTGGCATCATAAAACAGAAACGGCACCATGGGTAGATGGTTGTTACTAAATCCTACACCCTGAAAGGGTAAGCTTATTATTGCTCTTTTAGCTTAACGTAAATAGTTGTTCCTAAATCCAACGCCCTGAAGGGGCAAAAGTTGTTAGCCCAGGGCAAGCGAAGCGGCACCCTGGGTAAATGGTTGTTCCGAACTCCAAACGCCCTGAAAGGGCAAAAGAACGTCTAGGGGGCAACGCCCCAGAAAAGGTTACTGGAAATCAATAAAAAAATTACTCTTACTCAACTTTCGCAAGTTAAGGATGTTAAGAAGATATAGGAAGTTATAGGAAGATATGCCGCTTTCGGCGGCGAAGATAGAGGACGATACTTTGGCATGCGGGTGTTCTGCATCAAAAACTAATGTCATCTACCTCCTTCTATCTACAAGGCAAGCGGAACTTGCGAAACTTTAATACTCTTATATCAAACCCACGTTAATTATAAATAATCGTCCACTGGTTGGCTTTAAATCACTGATTTGGGTTAAAATGATAAAGCGGGAAGATTCAGAACAATCTCTGACTCTTCCCGCTTTATGTATTTTTGCCAATGCTGACGAAGCAGCCTGAGCAACTTTTTATCTTACCATTATCTTTCTTGTCGTGCCGTCGGTGTATCTGATGATATTCATGCCACGCTGCAGACGGTCGGTCTGTATGCCGTTAGCATTGAATATTTTCTCTATGACGCGCTCTTCTGCCTCTGGCTGAGAGATAGCAGTCTCAGTGCTTGACGGTGGCATGATGCCAATCACCATCGACTGGTTTTTGCTGTAGTTGTTCTCGCCTTCTGTCAGGTCTATGTCATAATATCCGTCGTCTGAACCGCGCCAGCCCCAATTGATGTGCACACGGCCTGTTGAGTCGTAGCCGTCAATGACGAAGGCGTGTCCGCCGAATGTCGGACTGTTGCCGGCATAAAACACCGGACGTCCCATGCTCAGTTCGTTGTAGATGAGATTCATCCATTCCTCCTTGGTGTAGTCTGCACGCGAAACGTAGCGTATGCTGTCTTCAGAATAACGGAAGTTCTCCACCAAGTCACGCGGAATATTGCCGTAGGCGAAAGCCGAGCTGCCGCTAAGGGCGTAAATCGTACCTACAGACACACCAGCATGGAAGAGCATCGTAGCTACGGCGTCTGCCTCTTCGTCAGTATAGAACTTAGTGCTGCCAAAGCGTGTGTAGCTGTTCTTCATCAGCGACCACTTGTACTGTGTGTTCTCAAAGTCGGCTGAGATAACAGCGCCTACTCCTAACGGCTGGTAAGACTTGCTGCCTTTTCCGGTTTCGGGATAGTTATGATACTTCATTATCTGTCCGATGGCGAGCGCCACACAGCCTACAGGGCAATTCTCCTGCTCGCCCGATGAGTTTGTCTTTGTAGGGCAATACTGGTTGTATGGTGCACTCTGGCTCCATGTTGTCTTCAGCAGAGGCTGCACGCTCGACTTATACTCAGCGCCTGGTGGTATGAGCTGCGCTGACGCTCCTGATATGAATATAAAGAGTGCAAGGATTGTCGTTACTGCCTTTTTCATTGTCTTGTGTCTGTTTTCTGAGTCTAAATTCCCCAAATAAAAGGACATTAGATGAGTCCTTCTATTTGGGGATATTCTCAATTAGCTGATATTGTTCAGATTATTTGCTCACCTTGACAGTCTTGCCTGCAGCTGTCTTGATGATGTAGAGTCCCTTCTGCATGTCAGAAAGGTCTGCACCGCGCTTGATGAGCTTGCCGTCTACAGAGTAGATGTCGCCTGTCAGCGCTGCACCAGCCTCGATATTCTCGATGCCTGTAGCTGTAGCCTTAACTGTCACTGCGATAGTCTTGAAGATGTTTGCACCTGTGAACTTAGGCAGTGCCTCTGTTGTCATTGTGCAGTATACCTTCTGTGCCTGCTCCTTCACGAATGTGAACTTGCCTGCATCTTCTGTGTAGTCTGTGCCTGCAACAAGTGCTGTGCCGTCTTCTGCATACCATGCATATACTGTTGGCTTAGCCTCTGTAGCGAAACCTGTAAGGTTGTTCTGTGCTGAGAGGTCGATTGTGCCGTCAATCTCTGCAATCTCCATATCCTGCTGTGGAGCATATGTCAGTGTTGTAACATTTGCTGTTGCAGGGATTGTTGCGAGAGTGAACTTGTTCTTTGAGATGTTAACTGCCTTCACCTTTACGTTTGGAAGCTTAACCTCTGTGAGGTTGTTGCCAATTGCGAAGAGTGAGCCGCTCTCAAGACCTGTCGCCTCGCTTACGTCGAGTGTCTCAAGCTTGTTGTTGTTAACGCTGATGTATGCCTTTGCCACCTTGAGAGGTGCGTTTACTGAAGTCAGACCGCAGTTCAGAGCGTAGAGGCTCTTAAGCGCTGGCATCATTGACACGTCGAGTGTGCCGAGACCGGTGTTGTCTGACAGGTAGAGGGTTGTTACGAGTGGGAACTTGCTGCCGTCGAAAGATGTCAGCTGGTTGTTTGCAAGCTGGAGGTATGTAACTGACTCTGGCAGGCTGACGCTTGTGAGCTGGTTGTTGTTCAGATATACCTTGCTCAGCTTTGTGAGCTTGCTGCCGTCGAATGTTGTCAGCTTGTTGCCGTTTGCATAGAGCTCTGTAAGATCTGTCGCGTTGCTTACGTCGAGCTTGGTGATGCCTGTGCTGCCTACTGTTGATATGCAGCCGAAGTATGTCACAGCGCCTGTAGCGTAAATCTTGATCTCGCCGCTGCCTACTGGTGTGCCTGTAACTGGTGTTGTGGTCCAGCCGTCAAATACGCCTGCGATTGTAGCACCGTCAACGATGTTGCCGTCACCCCAGTCAACGCTGATCTTGTTGTCTGCCACACCGCTGCCGAACTCGAAGGTGCGAGCTGCACCGTCAACCTCTGCTGTCAGTGTGATGAGTGGTGTCTGTGCCTCTGTACCGCCTGTAGCTGTGCCGTATGCCACCTTCATAACATAGCAAACCTGATCGCCCTTGTTTTTGTATGTGAACGAGCTGTTACCAGCAAGATTGAATGTCACAATGTCAGGGTTTGCACCGTCCTTGAATGACTTGTGAACAGTACCTGTCTCAGCAGTAAATGTCTGTCCGTCTACTTCTGCCCAGAAGGTTGTGCGATCTGTGTCACCTACGGCCTTATTGATATAGCTGTAGAATGTCACCTGCACTGGTGTCTTTCCTGCAGGAGCAACGAAAGTGTTCTCTGAACCATTAGATACCTTCAGCGACTTGTATGCTTTGTCGCCGACTGTGATATCATTACCAGAAGAGATTGTCTTCTCTGAGTTTCCGGTGATGGTTGTTTTAGCACCGTCAGCGAATGTCACGCTGTTGGCAGATTCCATACCTTCCTCCCAGCAATACAGCACTTCCTCTGTGATGGAAATGCCTGGTGTCTGTGCATTAGCGGCAATGGCCAGCAAGCACAAACTTAGTGAAAGTAAAATTTTTCTCATAAGTTGTTTTGATTTATTAAATTTAGAATTTTTCTGACTAAGAGGTTGCAAATATACTTATTTTGTGTCAATTATGAAAAGAAATAAACAATATTTTTAAACTAAAGTACATAAAAATACACTGAATATACATTTTTTAATTATTCTGACCTTTTGTTTTGCTGCTTGCTTTCCAGACAAATAGTGCGGTTTACGGACTATGATGAAAAAAACAACGTGAAATGTTTGGATGTTCTTTTATTTTTTAGTACTTTTGCGATAAATTGTTAACTAAAAACATACCGTAAATTTTATCACTATGAATTCAATAGAACTGAAGCAGCCGCAGCGTATCGTGTTCGGTACGGGCTGCATGAAACAGATGTGTGAGGAATACATCGCTTCAGGCATGAAAAATCTCTTTATACTTACTGCCGACCCTATTCTGCCACTCGTGCAGCCTGTCATCTGCCGTCTGGAAGAGGAGGGAGTGCGTACTATGGTGGAGACAAAGATTCTGGGCGAACCAACTGTGGGCGACTTCAAGCGCATTCTGAAAGAGGCGCAGGATTTCGGCGCTGACTCTGTCATCGGCATCGGAGGCGGCTCTGTTATGGACGTGGCGAAGCTCGTGGCTGTATTCTTGCATTCTGAACAGAAGATTGAGGAGTGCTACGGCATAGGTTTCATACGTCAGCGCGGCGTATGGTTCGCTTGTGCACCTACTACCGCAGGCACTGGCTCTGAGGTTAGCCCTAACGCTATTCTGCTCGACGAAAAAGACAACGGCAAGAAGGGTATCATATCAAACTTCCTGCTCGCTGATGTGGCTTATCTCGACCCGCAGCTGACTGCTACAGTGCCACCACGCATCACTGCAGAAACAGGTATGGACGCACTGACTCACTGCATTGAGGTTTATACGAACAAGTTTGCTCATCCTTGCGTAGATATGTATGCGCTGAAGGGCATCGAATTGATAGCAAAGAATCTGGAGCGCGCCGTGAAGAATGGAAGCGACATGGAGGCACGCGAGGCTATGCTGCTCGGTTCTATGTACGGCGGTCTGGGACTCGGTCCGGTGAACACTGCTGCTGTGCATGCGCTGGCTTATCCTGTGGGCGGAATGTTCCACAAGA
>JAFPAS010000306.1 GCA_017424205.1 Prevotella sp.
AGCGATTCCTTAGAGAACCGTGAGCGCACGGTTTCAATCAGCCGAATCTCCTCGTCCCAGCCGATAGCCCCGATTTTCAGTTTTATGCATCTGAAGCCTGCCAGCAGCTTCTCCTTGACCTGGCGCAGCATGTCATCGTACGAAGACATCCAAACCAAGCCGTTAGTAGGGATTCCAACCTCAGCTCTTGCAAACGGAGTGTCGTAAAGCAACGGGTTCTGCTGATAGTCGTACATGGCCGACTCCAAAGCGAAGAGCAATGCAGGGTAGGGACGTAGCGTTTCTGTATAGTCGTCGCTCTTCAGCGCTTTGTCTATGAGATTCGCTACATCAGACATGCGGACATATGCACTGGCATCGCATGAGAGGTCTGGCAGCGGAGCACACTCTCCCAGTCCGATGCGTCCGGTCTTCTCGTCGAGAATGGTTACGACGATCATGCTGTGTGTGCTGTATTCGCCACGCGAGGTGCGTGCCGGGGTCTTGAAATGAAGTGTTTTATGTGAAAGATTTATCTGCATGAGTAATGGAGTTAAGGTGGGGAGTTATGCGCTTGCGCGGGGAGTTAGGATGAGGAGTTAGGATGGGGAGTTATGCGCTTGCGTGAGGAGTTAGGATGAGGAGTTAGGATGGGGAGTTATGCGCTTGCGTGAGGAGTTAGGATGAGGAGTTATGCGCTTGCGTGGGGAGTTAAGATGAGGAGTTATGCGCTTGCGTGGGGAGTTAAGATGAGGAGTTAAAAAGGAGAGTTAAGCCAGCACACTGGCTAGCCAATAGCTTTGGCGTTGTCTTTCTTGTTGTATTGTCTCTTTATAACTCCTTTTTATAACTCCTTTTTATAACTCCCCATCTTAACTCCTCCTTGTAACTTCCTTTATAACTCCCCTTTTTCTATGGCACTAATGGGAATTTTCCCCAGTCAGGCTTGCGCTTTTCTAAGAATGCCTTTCCGCCCTCTTGCGCTTCGTCGAGCATGTAATAGAGTGCAGTGCAGTCGCCAGCCAGCTGCTGTATGCCAGCCTCGCCGTCAAGTTCGGCATTGAGTCCCATCTTTATCATACGCAGCGCCAGCGGTGAGTGCTGCATCATCTGTTCAGCCCATGCTATGCATTCAGCCTCGAGAGCCTCGTGTGCTACCACCTTGTTGACCATGCCCATGGCCTCTGCTTCTCTGGCAGAATACTGGCGGCACATAAACCATATCTCGCGTGCACGTTTCTGACCGACAATTCTGGCAAGGTAGCTTGCTCCGAAGCCAGCATCAAACGAGCCGACCTTTGGTCCGGTCTGTCCGAATCGTGCATTCTCTGCAGCGATGGTCAGGTCGCACATCAGATGCAGCACATGTCCGCCTCCAATGGCAAATCCGTTGACCATGGCTATGACAGGTTTTGGCAGACGGCGTATCTGCATCTGTACATCAAGAACCGACAGACGCGGTGTGCCCTCGCCATCGATATATCCGCCACGTCCTTTTACGTTCATGTCTCCGCCAGAGCAAAATGCCTGGGTGCGCAGCCATTCCTCATCGGTCTGTCCCTCCTTGCGTGGCGTTTCGGCACCAGTCAGCAGCACTACTCTGATGTGCTGCGCTTCACGCACTATAGAGAATGCCTGCGAAAGCTCTGCTGTGGTGAGTGGGGTGAATGCATTGCGGTATCTTGGGCGATTGATGGTTATTTTAGCTATTCCGTTGTATTCTTCAAGGCATATCTCCTTGAATTCGTGCATAGGTTTCCAGTTGAATTTCATCCCACCTTTTTCCGCCAAGGCAGAATCCAAACAAGTTTGGTTCTGCTCTTCTGGCTTAATCAAAACGTTCATATTCGGTTCTGTTTTTTGTTATTCTTGCTTTATGTAATTATATAGTTCGGCGTACACCTCCATGTCGGTTTTCGGGTCAGTGAAAACCTCAAGCAGTACAGCCTTTCCGTTGCTATCATTCTGCAGTCTTTCAAGTCCGTCTTGTAGTGTGCTGGCATCATCGGCACGCAGATAGAGCAGATTGTGCTGCATGCATGCGCCCTCAGCGGTAGCGTAATGCTGACCGTCTACCAGCCCATTGTGTGCGGGACTGTCACTCAGACCGTTTAGCATGCTGAATATTCCGCCTCTGCCATTGTTTAGCAGCATGATGCGCAGATTCGGAGAGAGGCTTCTCTGCCATAGGGCATTCTCGTCGTAGAAGAAACTCAGGTCGCCTATGATGCAGTATATATTCTCTATGCTTCCAGTTGCTGCAACTGCTGCGGCAGCTCCAGCCGCTACGCTCAGCGACCCCTCAATGCCGTTCAGTCCGCGGTTGCAATAGCGATATGCTCCAGAATATAGTGCACTAAGCCTTATAGCCATGCTGTTGGCGTAATATACTATGCTTGCATTACTGCCGATTCGTTGCTCGAACTCCTTGACAGCCATAGTCTGAGAGAAGCGCATGACGTAATTATTGAGTTTCGTCTGCAAGCTTTCACGCAGTCTGTTCCATATCGTGCAGAAGGCATTGTGCTTCACGATATTCTGTGCGCTGCACATAAGGTCAGACAGTACGGTTTCGGGGTGCGCATCTATCAGTATGGAGGTGTTTTGTGAGATATCATGCAGTTCGCCGTCGGTGCATACGTTAATGAAAACCGTATCTTTCTTCAATGATCGCATGAAATGCCGCAGACGCTTGCTGATGGTGTTTCCGCCAATGTATATGACACATTCTGGATGGTAAGCCTCGTTGTTATTGCCAATTGCGTGGAGCATCTGGTCAGTGAGCATCGGATGCTCACAGCTGCATGAAATAGGTTCGCCAAGAACAACCGCATACTCAGACAAGTCTGTCAGGATGCTATCTATAGAATTGTTTTTCGGCATCTGCCCAGCAATAATCATTCTGCGTTCCGACTGCCAGAACATTTTTGTCACATCATTACGCTCACTCGCACAGTGCCAGTCGGTCGTTCTGACCATACGCTCTTCAGGCAGTTGCAGTGTGGAGAATGTGAATAGCGGTTCTGATATAGGTACGTTGATATGTACTGACGGATGTGCCATGCCCTTGTGTGCAATCATTGCCTCGTTTATGAGCCGATTGCACATCCAGCGCTCCTCGTCATTGCGAGGTTCGGGCAGAGTGACACTTTTAGCGACAAAACATCCCAGCGCCCCTTGCTGCGGTAGTGTCTGACCATCATTTTGTCCTATCCATGCAGCAGGTCTGTCGGCAGAAATCACGATGATGCCCTGCTGCTGGTAGGTGGCTTCGGCTACACCAGGCAGAGTGTTCAGCAATGCAGAGCCGCTTGTGACGCATATGGCTACAGGAGTCAGCGTTTGCTGTCTGATGCCCAGTGCGAAGAATGCTGCAGAGCGCTCATCAGTCATGCTGTGACAAGTCAGTTCGGGACATTCGTTGAAGTTGTGCGCCAGTGGTGCGTTTCGGCTTCCCGGACATACCACGACGTGTCTTACTCCATGTTTCACGAGCAGAGCTGTCAGTATGTTTATGTTTTCTTTATCGCAATACATGGGCTATGGTTTTCATCTTTTCTTCAGTTTCTTTCCATTCGTTCTCACACAGGCTGTCAGGCATAATGCCTCCTCCGGCATAGAGCCAGAATCCGTCAGCATCAATCTCGGCACAGCGAAGCGATACATACAGATGCGTTGCACCGTAAATATTAAGAGGACCAGCAAATCCGCTGTAGTATCGGCGGTCTATGCCCTCGTTGCGCAGAATGAATTCCTGTGCTTCGTCTTTCGGCATTCCGCAAACGGCAGGAGTAGGGTGTAGTCGGCCCAGAATCATTCCGAAGGCATTTTTTCTGTTGCCAGCGATGTCAGAGCCGTCTGTACTTCTGTTGTCTAATGTGAAGTGGTAGTCAGTGCGCAGGTGGACGAGACTGCCGGCACGCATTGTTGTCGGGCCGTCTTTCACAACGTCAGCCGCCATTTCGTCTAATGCCTTCTCTATGTATTGTTCCACAACGTGCTGTTCACGTCTGTTCTTCTCGCTCCATTCAGCATAGCCTTCACTGTATGCCATTGTGCCTGCAAGTGCCACAGTGTGGTATCTGCAGTCTTTGCCTTCGATGAGAATCTCGGGCGAGGCTACAATCCATGTGCCCGTTTGTGGTGTAGAAAAAAGCATTATCATGAGCCGAGGAAAATCTCTGCAGGCGCAGAAGAACAGTTCTTCGGCTTCCTTGCGTGCATTCGGCTCTTTTATTTCGCTTGCTATTCTCTTTCGTCTTGCAAGTACAAGTTTTCCGAAACGTCCTTCGGATACAGCCTCATGGAATTTTCTGAATGCGTCGCGGTATTGCTCTTCTGGCATAGAAGTGCAAGTGCCATTTGGCATTGACTTGCAGATGCCAGCAGGTACATCTTCTGCAGATATCTCGTCAGCAGGAATTATGACTATATTCTGTGTTTCGGAACAAGCAAATGGCGCGATGACAAACCCGTTCTGTGTGCCAATACTGCTGTATTCCGCAACCTGTATAGACTGCTGCGAGCTAATCCGTATATATTTGCCAGCATAAGGCAGGCGATATAAAGCGTAACACTCCATATTTTTACTGCTATCTTTGCTTGATGAAGTTTGTGACAGTGACCGTGCTTATGAGTTTTCCTGTTGTGTTGGTTATGTCGATGCGCCAGACGTGTGTCTGTCCGCCGCGGTGTATGAGCTGCGCTTTGGCTGTCACCATGTCGCCTTTACGTGCAGCATGCAGGTGGTTGGCACTAACAGAAATTCCTACGCACATAGCGTCGGGGCATAGTGTCATTGATGCTACGCCTGCCATAGTTTCGGCAAGAGCAAGAGTTGCTCCGCCGCTGAGAAATCCCATAGGCTGAATGTGGCGCTCGTCTACGGGCATCCTGCCTACGCATATATCATCTTCTGGCGTAGAGATAAACTCCATCCCCAGTGTCGTGTCAAGGCGCATACCATCGCCAAGACGCTCCTTTGTATTTTCTACATTCATAATCAGATGCAAATTTACGAATATTTTTCTGATATTCAAAAAAATATATGTGCAATAACGCACTTCTGCATCAAAAAACTTGCAGGCATCTCTATGTATGGCTGCGCAATGATGGTTATGCATTTGTTTTAGCTGATGCCATCAGTTGACGAATCATTTTCAGAGAAGGTAAAATAGTATCAGTGTGTAATTAAATGCCGGGATGTGTGATACTATTATACATCTAGTGATTTTCGAGAAATTACTACTGCTTGGTGTTGAAAATCATTCTTTTGTGCTTGTTTGCCGCGTACTTGCTTGCAGAAAACAGTTTCTTGGATTGCTAAAAGCTGTGTTTTGTGACCTAAGACGCAGTCTTTAGTGTTTGAAATACAGCTGTTTAGATTCTGAAACACTGCTTTTAAGGTTGTGGATGATGCGTTGGTGCTAAGAGCTGATTCTGTAATATGCTGAAAACCACCTGTTTGGTGATTTTTGATATTTTGGTGTAGGTATTGCTGGCGCTGTCGGAGTCTGAGTATTTAGGCTAAAATATATGTCAAGAAAGTATTAGAGAGAGTGTGTGTGTCGCTCTTTTGATACTTTCTTGCCATGGACGAAGAAGTTCTTTCTCCGTGCTTGATGCAACAGCTCTGCAGCAGCGAAGGAAATACACTATAAGTGAGTTTTTTCGGGCCACGTCATATATTCTTACTTAATTAATAATAAAAAAGGATGCAAAAGTGTGAAGATTCGCGAATAATTTACTATATTTGCACGTTAATTTGCTTTTATGCAAGAACGGCATTCAGAAAATAAGATAATAAAAACTATAAAAAAGATGAACATTCTAGAACTTTCAGAGCAGGAGATAGTACGCCGCCAGTCGCTGGAGGAGTTGCGTAACATGGGTATTGATCCATATCCGGCAGCCGAATATCCTGCTGACGCTTACAGTACGGAAATAATAGAGAATTTTACAGAACCTGAGACCGACAGCGAGGGCAATCCTGTTGTAGAGAGCATGCGTAAGGTGTGCATCGCAGGACGTATGATGACTCAGCGCATCATGGGCAAAGCGGCATTCATGGAGCTGCAGGACTCTAAGGGAAGAATACAGGTCTATATCACACGTGACGACCTCTGTCCGGACGAAAATAAAGACATGTATAACAAAGTCTTTAAGAAACTGCTTGACATCGGTGACTTCGTCGGTGTAAAGGGATATGTGTTCCGTACACAGACAGGTGAGATTTCGGTTCATGCAAAAGAGCTCACACTGCTCTCAAAATCGCTGAAGCCGCTGCCTATCGTGAAATATAAGGATGGTGTAGCATACGATAAGTTTGACGACCCAGAAATGCGCTATCGTCAGCGTTATGTTGACCTCGTAGTGAACGAAGGTGTGAAAGACACATTCCTCAAGCGTGCTACTGTAGTGAGAACGCTTCGCCGCGTGCTCGATGAGGCTGGATACACTGAGGTGGAGACACCTATCCTGCAGTCAATTGCAGGTGGCGCATCTGCTCGTCCGTTCATCACACATTTCAATGCGCTTAATACACCGATGTATATGCGTATTGCTACAGAGCTATATCTTAAGCGACTGATTGTGGGCGGATTTGAAGGCGTATACGAAATCGGCAAGAACTTCCGCAACGAAGGCATGGACAAGAACCATAATCCAGAGTTTACCTGTATGGAGCTTTATGTTGCTTACAAGGACTACAACTGGATGATGTCGTTCACAGAGAAGCTTCTCGAAACAATATGTATCGCTGTAAATGGTAAGCCAGAGACAGAGATTGACGGAAAGGTTATTTCATTCAAGGCACCATTCCGCCGTCTTCCAATTCTCGATGCGATAAAGGAAAAGACCGGCTATGACCTCAATGGCATGACAGAGGAGGAAATGCGAGACGTAGCAAAGAAACTCAATATTGAGGTTGACGAGACAATGGGCAAGGGAAAACTCATCGACGAAATTTTTGGCGAGACATGCGAGGGAACCTTCATTCAGCCAACCTTCATTACCGATTACCCTGTTGAGATGTCGCCTCTGACAAAGATGCACCGTTCGAAGCCAGGACTTACAGAGCGATTCGAGCTTATGGTTAACGGCAAGGAATTGGCAAATGCATACTCAGAGCTTAACGACCCGATAGACCAGGAAGAGCGTTTCGTCGACCAGATGAAGCTGGCAGACAAGGGCGATGATGAGGCTATGATTATTGACCATGACTTCCTGCGCTCGCTGCAGTATGGCATGCCTCCAACATCAGGCATCGGTATCGGCATAGACCGACTCGTAATGCTTATGACAGGCAATGCCTTCATTCAGGAAGTGCTCTTCTTCCCACAGATGAAACCAGAGCCAAAGCAGCCAAAATCGTCTGTTGCGGAGTGGGCTGCACTGGGTGTGCCAGAAGAGTGGGTGCCACTGTTTAATAAGGCAGGCTACTATCTCGTAGGCGACATTAAGAATGTTAAAGCGCAGAAGCTGCAGATGGATGTATGCGGAGTAAATAAAAAATACAAACTCGGACTTGACAATCCGAAGGTCGATGACTTCCAGGCATACATTGATGCAGCTAACAACGGATAATTACCGTCATGCAAAATATAAAGGGGGAGAGAATGTAAATGCATCCTCTCCCCACTGTAAGCCCCCTGTGAAAATAGTATTAAAAGGGAAAAAGACTACAATATGTATAATTGCGGACAAATAGCAGTAATCGGAGGCGGAAGCTGGGCAACAGCTATCGCAAAGATTATTGTCAGCCATACACACCACATCGGGTGGTATATGCGTCGCGATGACCGTATCGAAGACTTTAAACGCCTGCACCATAATCCCGCTTATCTGACAAGCGTACACTTTAATATCAACGAGATAGATTTTTCGTCTAATCTTAATGATATCGTGCAGCGATACGACACACTCGTCTTCGTTACACCTTCTCCATACCTGAAAAACCATCTAAAGAAACTTAGGACACGCCTCTCAGACAAATTTATCGTAACAGCCATTAAAGGCATCGTGCCTGACGAGAATCTGGTGTGCTCCGAATACTTCCATCAGGTGTATGACGTGCCATTTTCTAATCTTGCATGCATCGGCGGACCAAGTCATGCTGAAGAGGTTGCACTCGACCGACTGTCGTATCTGACTGTGGCATGTTCTGACCAAGAGAAGGCACAGGCTTTTGCCGATGTGCTCGCATCTAATGTTATTAAGACTAAGACATCTACCGATGTGCTCGGAATAGAGTATGCCTCAGTACTGAAAAACGTCTATGCCATCGCAGCAGGCATTTGCTCAGGACTGAAATACGGCGATAATTTCCAGGCTGTCTTGATGTCAAATGCTCTTCAGGAGATGAACAGGTTTCTTACCGTAGTGAGAGAGATGCAGGCTAAGGTAATCGACGACATGCCGATGAACAGGAACAATGCAGAGCAGCCAGCTATTAACGATTCTGCATATATGGGCGACCTGCTCGTTACAGGCTACTCCAATTTCTCGCGAAACCGTACTTTCGGTTCAATGATAGGCAAGGGATATTCGGTTAAGTCAGCCCAGATTGAAATGGAGATGATTGCCGAAGGGTATTTCGGAACGAAGTGCATGAAGGAGATTAACCGCCGCATGCATGTCAATATGCCTATACTTGATGCTGTATATAACATTCTGTACGAGCGAATAGCACCGCAGATAGAGATAAAACTCCTTACGGATTCCTTTAGATAAGGAATAATATAACTTTATCGTTTTCTAACTTTACATTACATGAGAAGATATATAGTCTTGCTGACGGCTATGTTGTGCGTCGTGGCTGCCAGCGCCATAAATCGTAAAACGCTTGTCGAGTATGCGCAACCTCTTAAGGGTCTGAAAAAAGAACAGTTGAAGAACGCTATATACAAAATGTCGCAGGCATATCGTGTGCCTGACTATGGTAGTGGCTATGATAATACATGGTATCACTTCTATACCACTGACCGTTATCCAGGCACAAACGAGTGTGTCAACAGATATAGTACCGACAGGTTCTATTTCTCAAATGGTAATAATGGGTCTGCAATATCCGGAATGAACATCGAGCACTCTTTCCCGAAATCGTGGTGGGGAGGAACGAAGAATAAAGCATGGAATGATCTCTTCAATCTCTATCCTTCGGAAAGTGCGTCAAATTCTGCCAAGAGCAATTATGCAATGGGTAAGGTAGATAATCCAAACGTTCTTGACGATTACGAGAAGGTTGGTTCAGGCAATGCCGGAGGCAAGACAATACGCATGTGTGAACCTCACGACACATGGAAGGGCGACTTCTGCCGCTCATATTTCTATATGGCTACTACCTACCAAAACCTTACATGGACGGGAGAAGGCTCGTCTACATCAGGAGGTGGACTGCAAACACTGGAGAATAACGACTGGCCTACGCTGAAAAAATGGGCATATACGCTTTATCTTGACTGGGCGCGTGCTGATAAGGTGTCGCAGATTGAGGTTGATAGAAATAATGCCGTTTATGCCATACAGAGCAACCGTAACCTTTATGTCGACTTCCCGACACTTGCAGAGTATGTCTGGGGCGACAGCACAAACGTCGCGTTCGATCCAGCGACAGCGCTTACTACTGCCAGTGACGACTCACGCTATGCAGAGTACACATACAGCGGTGGCGGCAATACACCAGGCGACGATGGCGGAGACACTGGTGGCGATGACAGCGGTGATGTCGGTGGAGGAAATAACGACAACACAGGAGGTGACGATTCAGGAAACACAGGTGGTAGCGACAATGGTGAATACTTGTTCTACGACGCCTTTTCTGATGTAACCGAAGGCAATAATACTACAACAGACGGTGCATATCCACTTTGGACAGGCAATGCTAATTTCCCTAATACTAATAATGTCTATAATGCTGGCGGTGCAGTGAAGTTGGGTTCAGGCAGTAAAACTGGCAACTTGACGTCAAAAGCGATTCCATGCAGCGGAGGTACTCTCTGCGTGGCACTCGATGTTAAGGGATGGACAACTGTCGAAGGCAAGCTTCTTGTTAGTTTGACTGGCGGTGGCACAAAGGAGATTACATATAAAGCAACAAGAACAGACAATTTCGAGACGCAGACTATGACGTTCACTAATGTTTCTGCTAATCCGATATTGAAGATTGAGACGTCTGCAAAACGCGCGTATGTAGATAATGTACGCGTTTGGAATCCTGCAGCGACGGGTATAACTCTACCTGAACAGGACGCAAAGCCACACATTATTTATACTATCTCTGGACAACGTGTTCTCGGCATGCCAGAAGCTCCAGGCATATATATTATTGATGGACGAAAGATTGTTGTACGATAAATAGAGATAGATATACATATTTATATTAATGCGGTCAGTACACTGGGTGGTATTACTGACCGCATTTTTTATAACATAAGAAGTGTCTGCCTGCGTTAAGAATAAAGAAGGGGTTTCGTAATTCTGCATTAAATGAATCAGTAAAGCATTTGGGGACATCATATATGAGGAATAAGTCTTGTATGTGATATAAACGGAAAAATATATTAATGTTTCTGTTATATGCCATTTTTATCGCTAAATAATGTCAAGTAATAGTATAACATCTTAAAGCTGGACGTTATGATTTCTATGTTCTCATCTTTTTTCGTATATTTGCAATCAATAAAAGCGCTACACTGATATGTTGACATACATATATGCTTGTCTGATAGTGAGCGCGTGCTAATTTTTTCATATTACATAAAAGAAAGGAGACTGTTATGACAAAGAAAAGACAGATCTATCGTTGCGCAATTTGCGGCAACATAGTAGAAATTACAAATGAAGGAGCCGGAACATTGGTATGCTGTGGAAAGCCTATGGAGCATCTTGAAGGTAATACGACAGATGCTGCAGTAGAGAAACATGTGCCAGTGGTTGAATGTGTTGATGGCGGGTATGTCGTAAAGGTTGGTTCTGCAGAACACCCAATGACACCTGAGCATTATATCCAATGGATTGAACTGCAGACCGAGACCATGGTTTTGCGTAAGGAACTGACCCCAGTTGACAAACCAGAAGCTTTCTTCGGGACAGACGAAAAGGTGACTGGTGTACGCGAATACTGTAATCTGCATGGACTGTGGAAGGTGTAAGAGAATAACTTCTAATAGTCCAGCCCATGACATTGGACTGATTTATGTTTTTGTCTGTGTCGTATTTCTATTTTGTTTTACACATTGCTGAATTGGTGTAACAGGATGGTGGGTTAAGAAAGCTAAACCGGAATATTCTCTATTGTTTAAACTCGTAAATACATATATATATTGGTGTATATGGATAAAAATAGATATTATTAATAAATTTTTAGCGGGCACCAATATCTAACCCTTATAAATAAAGCCAGGTTGAGCATAAGACCTGGCTTTACTCATCTAAATGCCGGCTGCTTGCATCAGTGTAGAGAAGCACGTGATATATTAATGTCCTCATGTGGCAGAACTAGCTAACTCTGTGTGTTTTACGGTATGCGGCGTAACATATAGGTAGAAATCGTGTCATACTCCGCTTATTTTGCGTTATATGTATAAGAAAAAAGGTGAAAAATTAGGTTATTTAATTTTTTTTGTGTAATTTCGCACCGAATTAACTATTCTTGATTACCATGCAAGAATAGGGTTTGTGTATGCTAATACATGAAAATTGTGAATTATTCTTCGAATCATAAATTAAACTGAAAGTATGATGGACTCTCAAGAAAAGCGCTATGAAACAATGGCGCAGGTTATCGAACGTGTAAAGGAACTAGCTCAGTGCGAAGAAACTCCAGAGAAGGAAGAGGTTGAAATGCTCAAGAGCTTGTTCTATAAATTCCACATCCAGGAACGTGAGCAGCAACTGAAAAACTATCTCGAGGCAGGGGGCGATCCTGAGAAATATGTCATTCAACCTGATACAGCAGAGGCTGATTTTAAGGCTGAAATGGCTATCATAAGAGAAAGAAGACAGAAACTGTTCAAAGAGCAGGAAGCGGAAAAACTGGAAAACCTAAAGAGAAAGCAGACCATCATAGAGAGAATAAAGGCAATGGTGACATCGCCTGAGGAAGCTAATCAGCAGTATCAGGAATTTAAGCAGCTGCAGCAGGAATGGAAGGAGATAAAGGCTGTGCCTGCTGAGAATAATACTGAGATTTGGAGATCTTACCAACTGTATGTTGAACAGTTCTATGATTTGCTGAAACTCAATTCTGAGGCTCGTGAGTACGACTTCAAGAAGAACCTCGAAGCAAAGACAAAACTGTGTGAGGCGGCTGAGAAACTTGCAGAAGAGGAGGACGCAATAAGCGCTTTCCATCAGTTGCAGGAACTTCATCAGGAATATCGTGAGGTTGGACCAGTGGCTAAAGACTTGCGTGAAGAGGTCTGGACACGATTCAAGGCGGCAAGCACTGTTATCAATAAACGCCACCAGCAGCACTTCGAGCAGATAAGAGCAACAGAAGAGGAAAATCTCGCAAAGAAAACTACACTCTGTGAAAAGGCAGAAGAACTCTTGCAGCGTGTATGCCAGACATCTGCAGATTACGAAGCAGTGACAAAGGAGATTATTGCTCTGCAGACCGAATGGAAGACCATAGGCTTTGCTCCGCAGAAGATGAACGTGAAAATTTTCGACCGTTTCCGTGCTGCATGTGATGCGTTCTTCCAGAAGAAAACTCAGTATTTTAAGGAGCTGAAGGAACGCTTCGCTGATAATATAGCAAAGAAACAGGCGCTTGTAGAGCAGGCTGTGGCTCTGAAGGATAGTACTGACTGGAAGCAGACGGCAGATAAGCTCCAGGCTCTGCAGAAGGAATGGAAGGAAATTGGTATGGTGCCAAAGAAAATAGGCGACCAGCTATGGCAGGACTTCCTTGGTGCATGTAACTTCTTCTTTGAGGCACGTAATGCAGCTAATGCTGGCACAAGAAATACGGAGAAGGATAACTTGCAGAAGAAACATGCTATAATTGACCAGCTGGAGAAGCTTGCTGAGGATTCTGCGGATAATCTGCAGGTAAAGATGCAGGAGCTTATACAGCAGTTTAATGAGGTCGGACATGTGCCATTTAAGGAAAAGGACAAGATGTATGAAAAATATCATGCAGCTCTTGATAAGGTACACAAGATTCTCAATGCAAATAGCCAGCGCCGTCGTATGGACAATTTCAAGCAGAATATCAAGGCTGTTGCTAAGCGCGGAGAACAGGCTGTTGACAATGAACGTACACGTCTGCAGCGTCGTCTTGACCAAATGATG
The DNA here is from genome assembly GCA_017424205.1 of Prevotella sp. Lineage (GTDB taxonomy): Bacteria > Bacteroidota > Bacteroidia > Bacteroidales > Bacteroidaceae > Prevotella. The sequence goes on from JAFPAS010000306.1 coordinate 13,276, forward strand.
CAGGATCTTAAGACTTATGAGAATAATATCGGATTCCTCTCAATCTCATCAAAGAAAGGCAATTCTATGCTTGATGAGATGAATAGACGTGTTGAGAAACTGAAGGCTGATATTGAACTCGTTAAGCAGCAGATAAAGGAAATAGGATAGGATGAATAATGGCTTGTTGTCGTGATGTGTTTTCCTATGTGAAAAATATGTTATGGCAATGAACTGATATAAAAAAAGGCGGAAGAAAAGAACTGGGCTTGTTCTTTTCTTCCGCCTTGTATTTATGGGGTTGTGTAGCGAAAAATGATGCAGGATGAATTTTTCTGAACGTTTTGATTCTGCCTTGGCGTAAAAAGGTGGGATGAAATCCAACTACAGGTTTCTAATGTAATTGTTTCGTATGTGCGTGGCGTACTGTGATTTGTCAGTGTTTATTGTCCTGCTGTATTCTCAGCAGCATGCCCTCTCGGGAAAAGCCCAGTACAGGGTCTATTTATATAGTAATCTCGCCAGAGCCATAGCATCGATGATGTTCTGTGTCGTATATGACGCAGAACTGCCCAGGGGCGACACCATGTATAGGTTTATCTGACTTTATGAGATATGTGCCGTCGCCTTTCGGCTCGATGGTGGCATGGTTATAGTCGGCAGTATGTCTTATCTTGAATGTGATATTGCGTGGACTTCTATCCTTGTCATCAGCGTACATGCTGCATGTCAGCCAGTTGACGTCATGTATAAGAAACTCGCTGCAGTAGGCATCTTCTGGGTCGTAGCCGTGTGAGAGATAGATGATATTCTTGCGCACATCCTTCTTTACGACAAACCAGGGGCCACCGCCAAAACCTAAACCCTTGCGCTGGCCAATGGTGCAGAACCAATGGCCTTTGTGCTTTCCTATCAGTTTGCCGGTTTCCAGTTCTATAGCTTTGCCTTCACGTTCGCCGAGATAACGGCGCAGATAGTCGTTGTAATTGATTTTGCCTAAGAAGCATATGCCTTGCGAATCCTTACGTTTAGCATTTATGAGACGGTTTTCTTCTGCTATGCGGCGTACTTCCTCTTTCTTCAAAGAACCGATAGGGAAAATAGCTTTCTGCAGCTGCCAGCCATATATCTGTGCAAGAAAGTCTGTCTGGTCTTTCACGGGGTCGGGACTTGTGCACAGCCATTTCTTGCCTTCGGCATCGATTTCGGTTGTGGCATAGTGTCCGGTTGCGATTATATCGTATTCGTGTCCGCGTTTCTCATGGAAAGCTCCAAATTTTATCAGACGGTTGCACATGACGTCAGGGTTCGGAGTGAAGCCAGCACGAACTTTCTGCATGGTGTATGTTGTAACTTGATTCCAGTATTCTCTGTGACAGTCTACAACCTCCAGACGGCATCCATAACGATGGCAGAGAGCAGTGGCCATTTCAAGATCTTCTTCAGAAGTGCAATCCCAATTCTCCTCGGGTGTGTCTTCCGGACCTATTTTTATATAGAAGCAGTCTGGTTTTATTCCTTGTTCGCACAAGAGATGTAGCACCACAGCCGAATCTACTCCGCCTGAAAGAAGCAGTGCGATGCGTCTGCTGGGTGTTGCCGCAGTGTTTCCTGTTTTGTTGATAGCACTTTCCATACTTGTTGTATGCTGTGTGAGTTGTTTGTTTTTACTTATCTTTCAGTCAGAAAAAATATCGTTCTTGGCCCATTGCTGAGCGTATTAGTATGGCGCCCTGTATTTTCCTTCCTCTTTGTCGTTGAGCATGGAGAGGTATGAATTATATCTTGACAGTGCGATATAATGGTCCTCAATAGCCTGAATAACCGCACAACCTGGCTCGTGTGTGTGAGTGCAGTTGTTGAAGCGGCAGTCTTTGGAGAATTTGAAGATTTCTTTGAAATACGAGCATATTTCTTCTGGCTCCATGTCAAATGTTCCAAATCCCTTTATTCCTGGAGTGTC
>JAFPAS010000026.1 GCA_017424205.1 Prevotella sp.
GAAGGCTCTAATGCAAAACGCATCTTCGAGATCGGCAACGGCGCTGAGCCAAACTCCATATCAAGCATTAGCAGTACAGACAGCAAGGTCGACGTCTACAGCATAACAGGTGTGCGATTGCGCACAGGAGTACGTTCGGCAGAGGCAACCGACGGACTTGGCAAAGGTCTGTATATCGTGGGTGGCAGAAAAGTTGTAGTTAGATAAATGAGGAGTCGGTAATGAGAAAGACATATATCACACCAAGCATACACACCACTGAAATAGAAACATTTCAAGTGCTTGCCGCCAGCTTGCCGATAGACAACGACGAAGAGCACGACGGTTGGGCAGACGCCAAACCGCGCATCAAAACCAAAAAAGCTCCGATTGAAGAAGCCGAGGAATACGGCGACTTGTGGGAATAAGCAAGGTTTTCTTTTGATTCAGATAGAGTTTAATGCCTAAGCGTTTGAGTGCAAACGGTCTGTATTTTTTATCAACCCTTAAGCGTTTATGCATTTGCCATAAGAAAGGGCGTGCTAAATTTCCTTCGCTGCGCTAAATACTTCCCCACTCTGCGGAGAAAAGTATAAATTAAACTTATATTTGTAAGAATAAAACTAATATTTATATAAATAAAATCAGTATTTGTACAAATATTAGTTTAATTTATACTTTTCTCCGAGGTTGTAGGGATTTTGGACCGAGACATGGCCGAATATTGAACGGGATTGCTGCTTTTTTCTGCCACGTCTTGTAATGGTTAGGTGTATAGATCAATCGCTATCACCTATTATACAATATATATAAAGAAAACTCTTTTAGACAAGAATATATTCAATCTACTTTTTTAGCGAGAAATCGAACCGCAATCCTCCGCCTGGACGATTGCTGGCAGTTATTGTGCCACCGTGGAATATAACCGCATGTTTTACTATGGCAAGGCCGAGACCTGTACCGCCCTTTTGGCGCGAACGCCCTTTGTCCACTCGGTAGAATCGTTCGAATAGACGACTAAGCTGTTTCTCTTCTACTCCGCATCCGTCATCCTCAAAACGGATATGGCACTCTTGGTCGTCATTGGCAACGAGCGAAATATAAATGTTCTTGCCTTCCGAATAGGCTATCGCGTTTTCTGTCAGATTGCGGAATATGGAACCTATAAGCGAAAGATTGCCATCAATTATTACCCGCTCACTAAAGTCTGTATGCAAAGTCATACGTTCCTCGTCAGGCATAATCTCCAATTCATCGGCTATCTCATTCAAGATGTCATTGATAACGACCTCTTCTTTGCCGATAAACGCGCTTCCTTCTTCCATTCGGGTTATTAACGATACGTCCGCCAGCAATCGCCTCAGCCGTTCGTTGTTTGTATAGCAGCGCTCTATCAGTTCCTGACGTTTTTCTTCGCTGAGACTGATGCCGGAGAGGAGTGTTTCGAGGCATACTTGTATGGATGCCACAGGAGTTTTCAGCTCGTGGTTTATGTTATTGGTAAGCTGACGCTTGATTCGCATTTTATCTTGCTCCTCACGCAAAGTTGCCTCATACGCTACATCCCTGTCTTTAATGGTCTGTTGCCATTGAGCATAGAGTTGCACTATGTGATTGGATATAGAACCGAGCTCGTCATTGGGGAAAGGTTCGTCTTCGTCAAATTCCTCACCTTTCTTTACCTTGTCAGCAAATCGATTTAACCTTTCAATGTTTTTCCCAAGGCGTCTTGTCGCGAAGTATGCCAATACGCTCATGACGAAACTAATGGCAATCATTACTCCCAAAAAGCTCCAATCGGCCTTGAGCAATTCGCTCAGCGTAGAAGAGTAAGGGATGGCTGTACGTATTATCACACTTTTTCCCTTTGTGGCTGAATAGAAATACTCTCGTCCGTCACTGGCAGACTGTCGGCCGATGTGGTATCCAAATCCGTTTTGCAGGGCAGCTGCAACTTCGGGGCGATGGCGGTGGTTATCTAATGAATCATATCGAAGCATGTTGTCATATACGACTGCTCCGGAATGATCTATTATAGATATGCGAAGCCCGTCAAAGGGCTTTTCGTGCGTTGCGACATATTCTTCGTAGGACAATCCGTCCTCTACAACTTCAAGAAGGTGGCGATTATACATTTGAAGTTGCGCATTCAAGAATTCTGATTTGTATTGCTTTTCGCGCCAATACTGGTACGCTATAAAACACAGGATTATGGTCCAAGAGAAAGCGAGCAGCATCAGAAACAGTCGCCGATGATAAGAGATTTTAATCACGGAAGCCATAGCCGAAACCTGAACGTGTAACAATATATGAGCCATAAGGCCCAATCTTAGAACGCAAACGAGTGATGTTCACATCAATAGTTCTGTCCAGGACTACGACCTCATCGCTCCATATACGGCTAAGGATCTGTTCGCGCGAGCAAATCTTGCCACGATGTGAAATCAGATAAGCCAAAAGCTCAAACTCCTTACGGGCAAGCTTAACCTCTTCGCCGTCTACAGTGCAACGCTTAAACTCTAAATCAAGGTGCAGACCCTCAACCTTAAGCACATTTTGTTTCTCGATAGTTGCAGGCGCTGCTTTAGGTCCCGAAGTGCGCCTCA
>JAFPAS010000307.1 GCA_017424205.1 Prevotella sp.
ACCTCTTCGTTGTCTGTCCGCACCAGCCTCACAGCAGCATCCACGCCCGTTCCGCTTCCGTCAGTCACTTTGAATGCCAGCCGTTGCAAGTGTCCTGCTATGAGATGTCCGCCCTCAGGCAGCGCCGCTATTCTCATCCTGTATGTCGCGGCAGTATCCTGCACGTCGTCAGAGCGTCGGCGGCGTGTCTTCCCTTTTGCCTTATCAGACGATGGCATGACATCAGCCGCGGCGGCAGATACGGCATTCAGCGCACTCACTCTCAGCCGTTTATATGCGAAGAGTTCCTGCGGGAAGTTCATCATCCATTGTGTGTATGCCGCAAGCGTATAGTTTCCTGTAGCGAGAGTAGGCGGCAGATCAATGGCACTGGCAAACACTCCGAGCGAGTCGCGTTTGAGCATTACGCGCTGTATGAGCGTGTCAGCCTGGTTGTCATGCAGTTCTACGTATATATATCGTGAGCGATGCTCTGGAAACGCCTTGCTTGTAGACGGTATGTTTGTGGCTGCATCGACAAGATGCGCCCTCATCCATACCTTGTCGCCTGCCAGATACGTGTCGTTGTCGGTCTGTATGTATATCTTCTCCTGAGGCATTCGGGCGTAATGCTCCAGAATCTTCTGTTCTATCTGTCCGCTGGCAGCCGTGGCACACAGCGCTGACAGCAATGCTGCAAATAACTTCTTCATGCCTACTCCAGTGTTTTCTGTATTCTAACTATCGTTCCGTTGTCAGCCACGCCCTCAATGGTCATGATGTATCTGGCGCTGCTGTCCGGCACGTATATCTCCACCTCATTGTCCGTACCGCTGCAGTATGCCGGGTTCCAGTATCGTGTGCTTCGCTTGTTCAGATAAGGGTCGTCGCGCTGTGTGTCGGCATCAGGCATGTAGAACTCCACGTTCTGCCAGTAGCCGATGTGGCGGACGGTCTTCATGGATAACGGCTTGTAGATTCTGAAGCGTGAGATGTCTGTCGGCGACTTGGTGTATATATACAGCACTGTGCTCTCCGCTTCGTAGTTTGAAGGCAGAAAATACTCCATCTGCCTTATTTCTAACGGGTCAAGGTTGTACAGCATTTCATGTTCCTCGCTGTCTATCTTGTCGTCGTTGAGTCTGATAGTGACAGGCACGAATTTTCTTGCCATCGCCGAGTAGAATCCTATGACTGGACGATATGACAGATTCAGCCCGCCATCGGTTAAAATCTCAGCCATGCCAAAACGCAGACCGAGCCTGCTCAGCAGCACGTTCATGCTTTTGACGGTCTCAAACAATGGCGAGCCTTCAGGTATTCCGCGGTCAGGCATAAACCTGCGGCGGTTCATGGGCTTCAGTTTTCTGCCTTTCACCTCCACCTCTGGCAGCATGAATGTGCCGGAATTGAGCTGGCGCCATGTGCGCAGATAACTCTCGTCAGTCAGCAGCGGCGGCAGCGGCACTGTCTTTTCGGGTTCTGCCAACTGGCTTGTGAGGTCGGGGAAGTGCGGTTCGTCGATGACAAGTTCGATGAAGTTGTCGCTTTCGCGGCGGTTGAGTGCCTGCAGCAGAATGGTTGTGCCGTCGACATAGTCAAGTCCGCGAAGCGCAAACCGCTGGTTGTCGCCCAGACTCAGCGTGTCGCTGAATCCCGTTCGCGGTATGAATAGCCTCAACTGTCCTTGCTTTATCTTGCCGAATGTGCCCTTCACCCTGCCCGTAATCACCTGCTCCGTCTGCATGGCGTGAGGCATTTGGCGTGCTGCCGTATTGCTGAGAATGCTGTCCATATCATATCTGCGCCATCCCTGTGTGAGCATAAGCAGATCGAGATGCTCTCGTGTGCGGGCATCATCGTTGCGGAAGTAATATCCTGGCTGCTCCACTCTGCCGCGCAGTTCCGACTCGAGCAGCAGGGCAGAGAGAATGCCTGCCGTGGTGGTGTCGGGCGTCACAGCGCCAGCATCAACCACACTGACTGCATACACTCCATTGCCAGCGGCATGCTCGCGCAGGTTCAGCATGATTTTTCCGCCGCTCTTCTCCTGTGCCTGTGCGGCAGAAAGGAAAGCCAGCAGCAATGTCATGGCGAGCAATAATATGTTCTTTCTCATTCGTAACATTGTTTTCTTCGGCACTGTCTGTAACAGAGCCAATTACACTTCATTACAAATATACGCACAATAATGTTATATGTAAAGTGTCATTAACTTAGTTTAACACAAAACCAACTACTCTATAGCTCTGCTGATTCATCCATATTGCCAGGCATTATCTTATGCATTTCAGGTTTTTCTGTTTTTTCTATGTTTCCTTCTTATTTATTATTAGGTGAATCCTATTAATTTTTTCTTCGCTGTTTTACAGATAAAAGTAGGCGTAAAACAACAGGGAAAGCATCACACGGCGCAGTTCTTACAGAGTGTCTCGCCATTATACAAACCATCATAATGCGGGGAAAATTCTCTCAAAAGGGGGTAGTAATCGTTCAATTCATGTATTTCTGCATAATAATTTACTGCGCACGCTTCGTTTTCTTGTAATTTTTTCTTACTTTTGTGGCAAGAAACGAAAACTAAATTACCTATATTAAAGCAACACACAAACAATGAGAAGAAAAATTTTTCTTAGATTTCAGTTATTAGCGACATTGCTCGTGGCTGCCGGATACGTATTGCCAGCAGCAGCACAGAGCCTGCCGCAACACAAGGTTGACCTCAGTATAACCAACCGTGGCGACGACGAAACACTGCAGCCGGGATACACCGTATGGCGTGTGGCACAGGGAAAAACCGACTCAAAGGTCATCGACAACGTGACATACACACTCTCTTGTCCTGCCGACGCTGCATACGAACTGCGTCCGGGATGGAGCAAGACATTCATACAGAACGCCGACAACAAGGCGAAAGACGGACGTCTGACATTCGACGGCATTGCACTCGACCCAACAAACCAGGTGTACGGACAGTTTACGCTGAAGATTGAGGGCCTGCCTGTCGGCACACACAGCATACAGACATACCACAACAACTGGGAGAATCCAGAGAAATGGTACAGCACACCTATGACCGTGAAGTGTAACGGCACTGTGGTGCATGAGAATGTCCTGCCTACATTCAGCCAGAATATCGCAGCCAACGCATGTCTGCTCACCACGACATTCACCATAGCAAATGCCGGTGACGCCGTAGAAATTGAGTTCTCTACTTCTGAGGCTAACCCTGGCGCAGCCGACAAAGGACAGGCAAACCACT
>JAFPAS010000027.1 GCA_017424205.1 Prevotella sp.
ATACGATGATGTAGACCGTATCATAATTAATTTCGGCAAGGTTGGTGCAACTTATTATATAGACGACATCAAGTTCGGCAAAGCCAAGAATCAGACTTCGGCCGCAAGAGGTGCAGTAATTAAGAAAGTCAAGCCAGCTGGTCCGCGCAAGGCTAAGATGTATTATGTGCTGAAGCCAGCCGCAGAGAAGCGTGAGGCATTGCTTGGCGCTATGGAGACATGGATATCTGGCATGTCAGCACATCTCAAAGAGAAGGGTGTTACGCCTTACGGCTATGATGTAATCAACGAGGCTATTGCTGATGGCTCAAATAAGGTTCGTGGTCTGAACGGAGTATTTGGCGGTTCATGGAATGATGACAGCGGTGTTACGTATTATGACTCAATGCCTACAGAGACCGAGGCAGACGGTCTGAACCTCAACTGGGGCAATGGCCATTTCTATTGGGGCCATTTCATTGGCGAAGACTTTGCAGTCAAGGCGTTCCAGATGGCACGCAAATATCTGCCGGCAGAGACAAAGCTGTTCTATAACGACTATAATCTTGAGACATCGCCAGCGAAACGCAAGGCAGTGATAGATTTTGTTAAGTCGATAGATGCAGCGAATGGCACACCAATCGTTGACGGTATTGGCACACAGTGTCATCTCACGCTCAATGTGGCAGCAGACGAATCGTTTGATGAGCAGATAGAGGCGTTCATGGTGCTTGTAGAAGCATCGCTCACCGAACTTGCTTCAACAGGCAAGCTTGTTCGCATTACCGAACTTGACATTTCTCTCGGCACATCAAATCCTGCACGCAACCAGTTGCAGGCACAGTATGAGGCATACCGCCGAGTGTTTGAAGCATATAAGCGCATTGTTCCGGAGTCACAGCAGAGTGGCATTACTATCTGGACACTGACAGACCATGCCGACGAACATCAGTACTGGTTGCCAGACGAGTCGCCAAATCTCTTCGATGCCAACGGTCAGCGCAAGTGGGCATACAAGGGCGTATGTGATGGTATTGCAGGAGAAGATCTCGGACTGAAGTATAATGGCGATGACTATAAGGCTTGGTTTGAAAAGAATAATACAGGCAATTTCTAAACGCTGAAATCAAAAAAACATGAGGGGGAGTAGCAGGGCATGGCTCCTGCTGCTCTCCTTCGGGTTTGAGAGTCACGCGGCTTTACATATATAATTACTTGTCACATAAAAGATAAATATATGACACAAGATACAAAAGGCTTCTATAAACTAAGTTGGTTGCAGCGTATAGGATTTGGTTCTGGCGATATGGCACAGAATCTGATATACCAGACCATCTGTATGTATCTGCTCTTCTTCTATACTGATATTTACGGGTTGGATGCTGGCACGGCAGCAACGATGTTTCTTATTGTACGTCTTATAGATGTTCTGTGGGACCCGTTAGTCGGAACATACGTAGATAAGCATAATCCTCGTTGGGGCAAATATCGTTCATATCTTATTCTTGCCGGTCTTCCGCTAACGGGGTTAGCGATACTCTGTTTCTGGAACGGATTCTCGGGCTCGTTACTATATGCGTATGTAACATACGTAGGACTTTCCATGCTCTACACTCTCATTAACGTTCCGTATGGCGCACTCAACTCATCGCTTACGCGCGATACCCATGAGATAACCGTTCTTACATCTGTGCGAATGTTCATGGCCAACTGTGGCGGACTGGCGGTTAGTGCAGGTGTGCCAATTATTGTTGCTATGCTTGCAGCACCTAAGGGAGATCTTCCTTTAGAGATGGCGTTGTTTATGGGTCTTGGTTCGCTCCCTTCGTTTATATTCATGCCCCTTGTGCCAGCCATTAAGCGTAAGGTAGGCAAGAAAAACATGTTTTATATATTTCTGTCAGTTGCCATAGCTGGTATGCTGATGCTCTATGTGATAAGCAAGGTTGGTACGGTGCAGGAGAATATCATTCTTGTATATGTTGCACAGTTCATAAAATCAACGGGTGTGATTGTAGCTACAGGATACATGTGGGCGCTCATACCAGAAGTTATCTCTTACGGAGAATATACCACAGGGCGCCGCATCTCAGGCATTGTTAATGCCCTCACAGGCATATTCTTTAAGGCAGGCATGGCCATGGGTGGTGTTGTGCCGGGAGCAGTGCTTGCATGGACAGGCTATGAGGCCGCAGCACAAGAGGTTAGCACATTGCCTAAAGACTCCTCGGCTTGGTTCTATACAATGCTTATCTATGCCCTTGTGGGTCTTGTCCTCCTCATTTTCTGCTTTACCCAGACCAAGGAGCGTGTTGTTATGGATGAGGACGAGACGAAAAATGTGCGTGTCAGCGACCTCTGGATGGAGTTCTTCCATAACCGTCCTTTGCGTGTTGTAGCCCTCTTCTTCATCACGGCGTTTGCTATGATGTCTGTAGGCAATGCTGCAGGAGCTTACTTCATGAACAATCTTGAGGCACAGACACCTATGGCACAGGAAGGCATCCGTTGGCTCGTATGCGTCATCCCTGCTATCCTGCTGCTCGTTGCTATGTTTATAATCTCTAAGTACGAACTGACCGACGAGAAGATTGACCAGATAAACCTTGAAATAGAGAAACGCCATGCATAAGAATAATATAATAGCAGTGCTGCTCCTCGCTTACGCATTTATATCATGCGCTACGCAGAAGGAGCCAGCAATCAAAGACAGCTTCCCTTACACCATAGGTGCAGCACTAAGTGTTGACGTGTTCACTGGCAAGAATCCGATGGTAGATAGCATCGTGACCCGCCACTATAGCAGCATCGTTGCCGAGAACTGCATGAAGAGTGAGAATATCCATCCCGAGCGCGACAGATTCTTCTGGGACGAGGCCGACCGTTTTGTCGCCTATGGCGAAGAGCGCGGCATGGAGATAATCGGCCACTGTCTTGTGTGGCACTCGCAGTGTGCGCCATGGTTCTGTATTGACGAGCGCGATAGCCTTGTCAGTAAGGACGAACTCACCGCTCGCCTGCGCGAACATATCCATGCTATCGTAGGCCGATATAAGGGCCGCATACATGGCTGGGATGTTGTCAACGAGATGGTCGAAGACGATGGCTCGCTCCGTCAGTCGCAATTCTGCAAGATACTCGGTGAAGAGTACATTTACCTCGCCCTTCAGTTTGCCCTTGAGGCCGACCCTGACGCCATGCTTTTCCTGAACGATTATTCTATGAGTAAGAAAGGCAAGCGTGACACCTATGTACGTATCATAAAAGAAGCTAAACGCCGCGGACTGCGCATTGATGCCATCGGCATGCAGAGCCATATGGGCATGGACTATCCTGACTGGACAGAGTTTGAAGCCAGCATACAGGCATACATAGCAGCCGGTGTGAAGGTGATGTTTACCGAGGTAGATATGAATATGCTACCAACAGTTTTCGAAGGCGCCAACGTCAGCGACAAGGCAGCATACGATGCCAAGATGAATCCCTACGTTAACGGTGTACCTGCCGATGTCAGCCAGAAATGGAATGAGCGCATGACCAGGTTCTTCTCTATAGTAAAGAAATACGAGAAGAACGTAATCCGTGTCTGCTCATGGGGTGTTTCCGATGCCGACTCATGGCTTAACAACTGGCCGATGAAAGGTCGCACGAACTATCCGCTGTGGTTTGACCGTGAAGGCAAGATGAAACCCTTCATGCAGGAACTTATGGGAGATTAAGGACGATACTTTTCGAGAAGATATAGGAAGTTAAAGGAAGATATGCCGCTTTTCAGCGGCGAAGATAGAGGATGATACTTTGGCAAGCAGGTTTTCTGCATCAAAACTAATGTCATTTATCTCCTTCTATCTTCATCTACCTCCTTCTATCCTTATGTAGCAAAGACTAATATCATTTATCTCCCCCTATCTACAAGGCAGGCAGAACTTGCGAAACTTAAAAATATTAAAACTAAAAATACGAAAATTATGGAAGGAAAACACTATCTTGTGCCTGAAGACTACATGGCCGACCCATCGGTTCATGTCTGGAACGACAGATTGTATATCTACCCTTCGCACGACTGGGAGTCAGGCGTGCCGGAGAACGACAATGGCGACCATTTCAACATGAAAGACTACCATGTCTTTTCTACAGACGATAT
>JAFPAS010000308.1 GCA_017424205.1 Prevotella sp.
CTGGCGCTGCCAGGATTTCGTAGCGCCTTCTGAAGGTCTACACCGACATTATAGCTCTTCTGCTGCAGAGCTTTCATCACTTCAAGTGAATCTGTAGCGTTCATCGCCACTTCTAATTTGCGACGCTGTATGTCAAGCTCTTCCTTAGACACCCTACGTATCACTTGCACACCGTTGACATAGGCGTTATCTGTCATACCGCCGGCACGCTTCAGAATGTCAGTAAGACGCTCTTCCTTGCTCGAGAGAATGTATGTTCCACTATACTTCACCTCGCCCGACACATTAATGGCCTGCTGCACCTGATAGTCTGGCGACTTATGTATTGTGACAATATCATATGGCTGGAGTTTGAAACCTGTCTCTCCCTCAATGGCCAAGCCGTTGCGGAGCGTGAAGGAATGGACTTTTGCTGTGCTCTTGCCCGTAGGATTGTCTGCCGAAGAGAGTATGCGCTGAGCCACTTCGACATTGACCAGCGACGCTGACTCAAGGAGTCCGCCAGCTTCTGTTATAAGGTCTTCGATTGTCTCGCCTTCCGAATATTTATATATGCCTGGCTTGAACACCTCACCATATATGGATAGTGTACGCTGTTTGTTGAGTTCTTCTACCGAAGCAATTATTAGGCTATCCTCATTCTGAAGCATAACGTCAGGACTGGCACCGTTCATAATGCCTGCAAGATTTATAGTGAGCGCCATGCGGGTGCGGTCAGCTTTCATGCGATGCAGCACTCCTCGTGTGGCGAAAGCGTCTTCAGTAAGTCCGCCAGCCTGAGTGATGAGAGTGCGGATGCTGTTGACCGTGCCATTAAGACGATACTGCCCCTCACGGAACACGGCACCCTTCACTTCAACCATATTCTTGTATCGTTCGACAACAGCTTGGATTACGGCTACATCACCGTCTTGAGTCTTGAACGAAGAGAAATCCCATTCGTCAACATTATATATAGTCATGCCTTCATCACCAATTCGCTCTACGCGGACATTCTGCTTATAGGCATCGCCAGTCATACCTCCTGCATATTTCAGAAGCGACTGCAACGACTCGCCGTCTTTCATCTCATAATACATAGGACGTTTAACCTTACCCTCAACCTTCACAAGATTACGGTATGTACCTACGATGATGGCATCGTTGTCCTGAAGCATTATGTTACCGCCAAGTTTGCCATTGAGAATAAAATCGTATATATCGACCGTAGTGACGATTCTGCCATTACGCGACACCTTGATGTTACGCAGTGTGCCGATATCACTGATACCTCCTGCAAGATATAGAGCATTAAACACAGTGGCGAAGGCTGAAAGGGTATATGTGCCCGGAACTTTCACCTCGCCTAAGACATTAACCATAACAGTTCGGGTCTGACCAACAGATAGCTTGATTGTTGAATCTTGATAATGGCCGCCTATAGCACGTGAAACTCTGGCTTGCGCCTGGCTAACTGTCAGTCCTGCCACACTGACTGGTCCTTCGTTTGGAATTGTGATGCTACCGTCTGGTGCAACAACGAAGCTGCCATTGAATTGAGATGCTCCGTAAATGTCAACAATAACTTCGTCGCCTGGTCCAAGGGTGTAATGCGATGGTGTGGCGATATTCATGTTAGGTTCAAAAGAGAGATTGCCGTAACGGAATATATCACGACCAAAAACCTTTACAGAATCTGCCTCTTCGTATATCTCAGCATATTGGAGCAGTTTGTCGTCTGCATTTTGCTCACGCACTTCTCCATTATTTATTCTTGTACGTCTTATATTGTCTCCATCAGATAACATATCGACGCGAGAATTCTGCGACTGGTATTTATCACGCAAACGTTCTAACTGTTTCACTGATACACCGCGGCTAATAAGATTCTTTGCAATCTCTTTCTGGTCTTTGCCTTTCGCACTTTCTTCCTTCACATATTCTATCACCTGGCTGTCTGACATCTGCGCCATAACAGTCATATTACACGAAAGAAGGAGAATAAATAACAATAGATATTTTTTCATTATGATTGATATATTATATTTTCGCTTAAAGTAAACTAAATATATAACGGAGTACATATATATTTATTGTGCGCACATGTTATTTTTATATAAGTTATATTACATTAAAATGTTTCACAAACAGGAATCTATGCATACACAATGACAATAAATCTTAATCCCGCTCATCTTTGCCTTAAGTGTCAGTCTGTTAACTTGCACTGCTCATGCTGGCAAAGAAATAACATTTTCAAACCAATATCTCATGATTATTTGCTATGCGTAGATGATACGATCCACCTTCATACGACACACGCATCGTTTTACATAAGCCTTCCTCTTTTGGAGAAATTGAAAGCGCAACATGCCCCATAGTGCGACGAAGGTTTATTTCTACACACGGATGAAGATAATACTTCAATTCTCCACTGACAGAATCTTCCTCACCAACCACCATCATGTCGACACCAAATGGTCCGACATAGCAACCATTAATCTTTTGCTTCATCCATTCAGCAATAAACAATTGAACTTCAGTAAGTAATTGACGTTCAACATATCGCTCAAGAATAGCAACTTTCTCATCTTCTGTAGCAAGAATATTGCCAGTATATGCACCATTCTGGGTGTCAAATACAGAAAGTCCATCATATCGGATACTGCCATCAGAATGCGCAGTAAACTCCATACCAAAGTCTAAAATCTTATTCTGGTATCTCTCCACCATCACATGTCCCATAGTACGCAAAACCTTATCAGCCCAACGCAACACATTGGGATTCTCGTCAAACATATACCTGACCCCTCTACCACTGCTGCTCCATGGTGATTTAACAACTATTTTTGACCATTTAGAGAAATACCTTAGCAATTCTTCCATACTACCAACCGACAGAGATTCACCTCGTGTCTGAGTAACATTTTGACGCAAACTGTGCAATAACTGAGATGATGTACTACGATCAGACAAATTGCGTATTACATCCAGACCAATGTCATCTGGCAAGAATGACTCGTCAATGCCGCTGCGACGCAACTGCCCTACAATGGCTTTATCCCAACCCCAAGGACAGAACTCAATCGGCATAACGCCAGGAGATGTAATATCTTGGCAACCGCATATACGTCTGAGCAGAAATGCCAATTTCGAAAGAGACACAAAATGTACATTACTATTAGATAACGGGCATCTCCTTGCTGCCGACTCAGAAGCATTAACATCATCAACAACCACAATATCGCCAACATCAGCCCACAATGCAGGTATCCATCCTAAATCGGCTCGCAGCTGACGACCAGCATGAGGAGCTGTCCAAAATATATTGTCTGCAGCTAAAGCTATATCGTGTTCCGGATTAAAAATATGAATTTTCATAGGTGCAAAGGTAATAAAAAACTTACAAGCTTAAAAAAACTTTTGACAAAATGACTTATAAAAAAAACTTAAAATGTAAAAAAAAGCAAAAATAAAATGTTTTTTCTTCTTCCCGTTGGAAATTAAATAAAATATTATTACCTTTGCATGCAATGCATACTATGAACACTAATGTCAACATATCATTGATATATTTGCATCTTATAATATTTTACTAAATTAAACACATGGCAAAAGAAAAGAAATTCATTACATGTGATGGTAACGAGGCTGCTGCACACGTGAGCTATATGTTCAGCGAAGTAGCTGCTATTTACCCAATCACACCGTCATCACCTATGGCGGAGCACACAGACGACTGGGCTGCTCGTGGACGCAAAAATCTATGGGGACAGACAGTTAGCGTACAGGAAATGCAGTCAGAAGGCGGTGCTGCTGGTGCAGTACATGGTTCTCTGCAGGCTGGTGCCCTTACAACAACATTCACTGCTTCACAGGGTCTGTTGCTGATGATTCCTAACATGTATAAGATTGCAGGCGAACTGCTTCCTTGCGTGTTTGACGTTTCTGCACGTACACTTGCCAGCCATTCGCTGTGTATCTTCGGTGACCACCAGGACGTTTATGCTTGCCGACAGACTGGCTTCGCTATGTTCTGTTCAGGATCAGTACAGGAGGTTATGGACCTCACTGCTGTACCACACCTCGCAACTCTGAAGACACACGTACCATTCATCAACTTCTTCGACGGATTCCGTACATCTCACGAGTATCACAAAGTAGAAGTAATGGATATGGAAGACCTGCGTCCACTCGTTGACGAGGCTGACATCAAGAACTTCCGTGACCGTGCACTCTCACCAGAGCGCCCAGTAACACGTGGTACTGCAGAAAACCCAGAGACATTCTTCACACATCGTGAGGCTTGCAACGCTTATTACGACGCAATTCCTGACGTAGTAGAGCATTACCTCGGCGAAATCTCTAAGATCACAGGC
Organism: Prevotella sp.; assembly: GCA_017424205.1. Classification (GTDB taxonomy): domain Bacteria; phylum Bacteroidota; class Bacteroidia; order Bacteroidales; family Bacteroidaceae; genus Prevotella. The sequence continues at coordinate 4,359 of JAFPAS010000308.1, forward strand.
CGTGAGTATCACAATTTCTCATACTATGGTGCTGAAGATGCAGAGAATATAATCATTCTCATGGGTTCTGCAACAGAGGCTGCACGCGAGGCTATTGACCATCTTGTTGCTGAAGGCAAGAAGGTAGGTATGGTGGCTGTTCATCTCTATCGTCCATTCTCTATCAAGCACCTCTTCGCTGCAGTTCCAGCAACAGTTAAGAAGATTGCTGTACTTGACCGCACAAAAGAGCCAGGAGCAGAAGGCGAACCTCTATACCTCGACGTTAAGTCTGCATATTACGACCAGGAGAACCGTCCTGTTATCGTAGGCGGACGCTACGGCCTCGGTTCATCTGATATCACTCCAGCTAAGATTATCTCTGTATTCAACAATCTGGAGCTTCCAGAACCAAAGAATCACTTCACCGTAGGTATCGTTGACGACGTAACATTCACATCTCTCCCTGCTGTAGAGGAAATGGCACTCGGCGGAAAGTCTATTTATGAGGCGAAATTCTTCGGTCTTGGTGCCGATGGTACTGTTGGTGCAAACAAGAACTCTGTAAAGATTATCGGTGATAATACAAACAAGCACTGTCAGGCATACTTCTCATACGACTCAAAGAAGTCTGGCGGCTTCACATGTTCACACCTCCGCTTCGGTGACGAGCCAATCCGCTCAACATACCAGATTACAACTCCAAACTTCGTTGCATGTCATGTTCAGGCATATCTAAATATGTATGATGTGACACGCGGTATACGTGAGAATGGTTCATTCCTCCTCAACACAATCTTCGAGGGTGAAGAGCTCGTAAACTTCATACCTAACAAGGTGAAGAGAATCTTCGCAGAGAAGAATATCACTGTATACTACATCAACGCAACTAAGATTGCACAGGAAATCGGACTCGGAAATCGCACTAACACTATCCTGCAGTCTGCATTCTTCCGCATCACAGAAGTAATCCCTGTCGACCTCGCCGTTGAGCAGATGAAGAAGTTCATCGTTAAGTCTTACGGCAAGAAGGGACAGGACATTATCAACATAAAGTTACATTATAGTCTTTTTTTAACCTATTAAAGAGTTTATGAATGATAAAAGCTCAGGCATAATCAGCATTAAGCAAGTAAATACTGCTATGATTAAAATGCAGAGTAAAACCAGACTAAGCACCGATGTTGTAGGTACGTCAATGATTTTTTTAGCCTCATCAATTATTTGTACCGCTTTGTTACTATAATTTTCTAACACCAAAAATCATTCCTTTCAACTATTATAATATATGATTTATTTATTTTAAAATACC
>JAFPAS010000309.1 GCA_017424205.1 Prevotella sp.
CAGCACCTCGTCGTGTTTTCGCTGTGTGCGTCTGATGTATGATGCAATGCGGTATGCGGCGTATGCCAGCAGTATGGCGATAAGCACAAAGAGGGCAGTAGCCCATTTTGTTTCAATAAATTTTGCCGGTACGCAGAGTTCTATGTTCAGAGTATTATCTGTCCATAGTCCGCTGCTGTTAGTCGAACGTATCTCCAGAGTGTAGTTGTCAGGTGAGATGTTGCTGAATGATATTGAGCGTTCATTTCCCAGCTGAATCCATGTGTCGTGTATGCCTTTCAGTCTGTAGGCATAAGTTATGGCGTCAGGATTACGGTAGTCCAGCGCAGCAAATGTTATCTTGAACGAGCGCTGTCCAGGCTGGAGCGTTATTTTTTCAGGTATGTCTGTGTATTTCAGAGGTTTCTCTCCGGCAATATCGAGTGATACCGGGATGATGCGTGGCGAATACGTATCATGGCTCATGCTTGCAGGATTGACAGACAGTACACCCTCAGTCGTAGCAAACAGCCATCTGTCTGATACGGTCTTGATAGGTTGGATTTCTGCAAACTGGAATCTTTTGCCAAAGAAATCGCTGCCAAACTGAGCTACATGATTTCCTGTCATGTTGCTGTTACGTTCTATTGTCGAAATAGAGTGGAGGCTTGTGACGCACAGAATGTCATCAATTTCCGTTGCGGCAAACGCTATGTCAGACAATCCGTCGTTGCGGTCAATATGCTCAAAGCAGAGTTCGTCAGCCATGATGCTTGGCGATGTGCATATGTTCAGTCCGCCGTTTTCGGTGCATACAATTACTCTTCTGCGGCTATCAACAAAGACGTAATCGGTCAGATTGCTGCTCAGACTGTTTTTTCTATTCTTGTCATACTTGTGATACTTGAACTTCACGTTATTCAAGTCGGTAGAAGAGACATCAGCAACAGCAAGTCCTTCTGACGTTGCCACGAGCAGAGTGTCATGGTAGAGACAGAGATTATGTGCGCGTGAGAATTTCTTATAGTCGTAATTGAGCAGAGGCTTCAAGCCGGCACTCTGCGACTTAGCATCTGCGCTGATGCATCGCACACCGCCATCGAGCATGGCGAGCCACAAACGGCCATGTCTGTCGCATGCCATGTCGTACACGTCACGCTGAGCTGCGCAGTTGCTTATCATCTGTTCAGGGATATATCTTCCGTTGTCAGCAGGTGTCAGACGAAATAATCCGTTGCTTCTTGTGCCCATCCATACCTGTCCATCTGCACCTTCGTGTATGCAGTAGACACGTGTTCCGAATGATTCTGGAGTCTGGCTTACGGTGCCGTCTTGTTTCAGATAGCCCATGAAGCGGTCATGTTTGTCATACATAACCACACGCTTGCTATTGCGCTGGCATATCCAGTAGTCTCCGTTGCTGAAGCGGTGCATGCATCTCACATGTTCTCTGTCACACTCCTTTAGTATTTTCACATCGTTGTAGCCGAATACCAGTTTGTGGATGGCATGATAGCATAGCACCCATAAATTCTTCTGCTTGTCAAGAAAGCATCCGCGGTATCCTTCGAACGGAGCGATTCCGTCATACACCAGCTCAGCTGTTCCGTCCTTTGCATACATCAGCCTGCCGTCTTTTGTCATATGCCATGTGGTGCCGTGGCTGTCTTTGAATTTCATTTGTTTCTTATCTGGCACCATCTGCCACTGGTCGCCAGTAGGGCAGGGCAATACTCCTCTTGTCTTTTCGGGCGAGTAACCCATGTCTTTCATTTCCTGTTCGCGATGAATGGCGAACTGCATTCCGTCAAAACTGAACATTCCACCCCATGTCGTAATCCATATCATGCCGTTTTTGTCCTGCAGTATTCCTATGACATGATGTATGGGTTCGTTTTTCGACGTTTCGAGATATGTCGTCACACGGCACACGGGCTGTGCCGCAGCATATGTGCAGAGCATTAGCATGATTGACATACATAACACTCTGGATTTTGAAATCATATTTTCTGTACAGTGAAACATTTTTTATAACGGTTTGTTGTGTGTAACAAAGAGGAAAATCTGTTCGGGAAGACAAAGTTAGGAATAAAAAACAGATTGTCCAAATAAAATTATATATTTCTGAAAGGGTAATGTGAAATTAATAAAGCGGCATTTTTTTGAGGTGTAAAATATTATCATAGAGGTGTAAAAACACTGCAAATCAGGGTGTTTGCAAAACTCTGATTATATTTTATATGACATGGTTTGCAATAAATTTGTACATTTGCATCAGAAATGTTTGTTTAGTTGACGAGTGGACAAGTTGACAAGTAGACGAGTTGTTTGTTTAGTTGACGAGTAATGGTTTAACTTCTTATATAAAATTCAGAAACAATTTAATACTATTATAAGCGTATGAAAAGACATCTTATTCTATTAACTATTTTTCTTAGCATTGCTGCTTCTGCGTTTTGTGCTTCTGCTTCTGACGAACAAAGCGTACTGGCATTCCCGACAGCTGAAGGTTATGGCAAATATACTCAAGGCGGCCGTGGTGGTGCAGTCATCGAAGTGACCAATCTAAACGACTCTGGCAAGGGTAGCCTGCGTGCTGCCGTTGAGGCGAAGGGACCGCGAATCGTGGTGTTCCGCGTGTCAGGAACCATTGATCTGCAGCGAGCTTTGACAATCCGAAATCCATATATTACTATAGCTGGTCAGACAGCTCCTGGCGACGGAATATGTCTGAAGCGCTATCCTTTGAATATAAGTGCAGACAATGTAATAATAAGACATCTGCGTGTGCGTGTTGGCGATGAGTCGGGTGACGACTGCGATGCTGTCAGTTGCCGCAACAGAAAGAACATCATGCTTGACCATCTGTCAGTATCGTGGAGCATCGACGAGACATTGTCAGTATATATGTGCGAGAACGTAACAATCCAGTGGTGTCTTGTCAGCGAGAGCCTAAGATTCTCTAACCACGTGAAAGGTGCACATGGATTTGGCGGAATATGGGGAAGCAACTATTCGACCTATCATCACAATCTGCTGGCACACCACTCAAGCCGCAATCCTCGCTTCGCATCGGGTGCTGGATTTAATGACTACCGCAACAACGTCATATACAACTGGGGCTATAACTCATGCTATGGCGGTGAGTATGATCTTGCGAACACCTTCGGCAGCTTCGACATCAATATGGTAGGAAACTACTATAAGCCAGGTCCAGGTACACAGGCTGGCGAAGTGTCATATCGCATTGCAAGTCCATCATACCGTGAGAGCTTAGACAACTACGGCCGCTGGTATATAGCAGATAATATTGTTGAAGGCAACGCAGCAGTAAGTGCCGACAACTGGAATGGCGGCGTACAGGTGTCAGGTGGAGCTGACCATATTGCCGCTCTGAAGCGCAATACACCTTGGGATGCCATGCCTATCAACGAGCAGACGGCAGAGGAAGCATATCGTGCCGTACTGCAGAATGTAGGTGCTACACTGCCTAAACGTGATGCGCTGGACAGCCGCATTATAAAAGAAGCGACAGACGGCACAGCCACATACAATGGTAGCAATAATGAGTCCAGTCAGAATAGTGGCAGCCCGACAGGTATTATTGACTCACAGAATGATGTAGGCGGATGGCCTCTGCTGCAGAGCGCACCCGCTCCGGCAGATACTGACCACGACGGCATGCCAGACGAATGGGAGCGTCGCAACAACCTTAATCCGAACGATGCGGCAGACCGTAACAACCTCCACACATCAGGCTACACCGCTATAGAGATTTATCTTAACGAGCTATGTGGCGAATTTGTCGACGGCGTATTTACTGCATTGCCGTCTTCTCCGCAGTCTGATGTTATGAGCGTGAAATATTTTGATGTTGCAGGACGCCAATTGCGAAACCAGACAAACGGCATAAATATTGTGCGTACGAAGCATGCTGACGGAACAATAACAGTGCATAAAACTGCTACTCCTGTTACTGGAGGAAATGCTGCTTTTTAGATGCCAGGAAAGTTAACGACTATAACTAAGACACGAGAGTTTGCGCGGTTTTTACATAAGACATACTGCAAATAATTACAAGAATATCAGAGATAATTTTAAGCTATACAACTATGACTAAAAAATATCTAATTCTACTATTTCTTTTTCTTAGCACGGCAACTATAGCTTTCTGTGCTTCAGTTCGTGACAAGCAAGACGTGCTGGCATTCCCTACAGCTGAAGGG
>JAFPAS010000310.1 GCA_017424205.1 Prevotella sp.
ATAAGGCTTTCCCTCATATAGCATAGTATTCTCATTAAGCACACTATTTCTTAATGGAATTCTTGTATACCCCTTATCTGTATGGTAATTAATATTACGAATTGTGTAACATGGGTGTTCAGTCTCCTCTACTCTGCTGTTCGCTCTGTAAGGGAATAGCTGCAGAGTAATATCTATCGTCTTCTTACCCTGAATTGTATCGGCAATAAATCTAATAAAATCCTTGTTGAATTTGTAATATCCTTCATTCTGCAACAAAGAGCTGATGCCATTTCGCTCATTATTCAGGTCTGTAACAGAAAATTGTTTCCCGCTTTTCAGAGTAAATTCGTATTTCGCATCAAGAATAGAATCTATACGTTCGTCACGTATGTCGTAACTGATGCTGTCTATATAATAAGGTTCGCGAGGCTGCAGGAAATATGTCACTTCACACTGCGGATTGCGTTTCTTAAGAGATTTCGGCCTGATATGGCTCATTGCCACAACCTTCGCATTGATGTATCCATTGTTTGCGAGGGCTGAAGCGAGGTCGCGGCATGATAGCGATGTTTTCAGCGTGTCGTAGGCAATATGCTTACGTTTACCACCCTCTAATCCTGGCAATTGGTGCACATACGGCATCAGATGTTGAGTATTGATATCCGGATTCTCAGATACAATCTCAACTTTTTTCAGTTCTATCTGTCCCTCTTCAAGATATTCCTTCGTAGCACAGGAAGCTAATACCGCAGCAAACACCACAGCAAGCAATACCCGCGACGCACACACGACGCAGGAACCTGGCATAAAAGAATTTCGGAATAGGGTCATATTAGAAATGTCCTTATGCCAATCAGAGTCTTGCTCTGACTGGCATTTTTTGTTTCATAAACGACAGTAACACTACTATAGTATTGCTACCGTCAGTGTCATATCAGTAATTATCTGTTAGGAAAAAATCACTTTATGAGTTCTGCAGCATCACGCACCTCATACTTTATCTTCTTGTCTGTCTGCGGTTTCTTGAACTTGCCGTCAAGTATCAGAATCTTTGCCTTCGCATTCTGTGGCACAGCATCTACGGCCTCTTGCAATATCAGGTAGTTTCCGCGTCCCTGCTCAGATACGACATATTCGTAATGCCTGATATACTTCTTAAGTTCAGGTACTTTCTCTCCAACTGCATCAATAAGAAGAGCGGCAATAGTGCGTGCACCATAAACGCTGTAATGAGTGTTATCTCTGCGACCGTCAGGAATGCTTGCCACCTCACAAGGTTTCAGCCACACATGCAATTTGCGCGAACCGACCACCCCGTGGTCCTGCTCCATAATCTTGCTGATATGTGTCGCATCTATAAAAGGAACTTCTAACCGTTTTGCAACCAAACGCGGTGCAACCGTATAGTCACCATGTACAGTGTAATGTGTAGGCACGAGGTATTCGGTATTCACCACCTCATCACCATATTTCGTGTCACGCAGAGTTTCATCGTCAGCCCCAGCATTCTTTTCTGCTGCTGAAGCTGTGTTCTTCTGCAGTTCAGCTTTTCTGGCATCAAAGAAATTTCGTCTTTCTACACAATTGAAAAGAACAGGTATACCACCTTTTTCACGTGTTTCGCGTACATATTTCTCCAGTATCTCATCAAATGTCGAACCTGGGTCTGTATGTCTGACGCTGTTCGGCTTGTCTAACTTCTCATCATTATGGCCAAACTGTATAAAGACATAATCGCCCGGCTTGATTCTCTCGAGCACAGTATTCCACAATCCTTCGTTGCGGAACGATATAGACGACCTGCCGTTACGTGCATGATTGTCTACAACGATATCCTCTGTAAAGAACCCCTGAAGCACCATGCCCCATCCTCGTTCTGGCGAACCCTTCGATATGTCTTTATCTGCCATAGTCGAGTCGCCTATCATAAAGATAGTTGTCTGTTTTCTTGAAGACGTCATGCACATCAGCGTGATAAGAGCGATGGCTAAAACGGTAACAAATCTTTTCATTATTCAGTGATAATTTTTATAAGTTCTTCAGATGTCACAAGCTGCTGTTCCCCTGTTGTCATATTCTTCAGCATAACCTTGCCCTCTGCCATTTCGTTATCACCAGCAAGAGCTACAAAAGGAATCTGCTTGGCATTGGCATATGACATCTGTTTTTTCATCTTCACAGAGTCAGGATACATTTCGGTGCGTATGCCAGCCTTTCGTGCTGCGCCAACCATAGGCAGTACATATGCCGTTTCCTTCTCACCAAAATTAATGAAAAGCAACTGTGTGGCGTTGACAGCCTCTTTAGGATAAAGATCTAACTGATTAAGCACATCATAAATACGGTCTGCTCCGAAAGAAATGCCTACTCCCGATAAGCCTGGCATGCCGAATATTCCTGTAAGGTTATCATATCGGCCGCCGCCTGTAATAGAACCAATCTGCACATCAAGAGCCTTCACCTCGAATATTGCACCAGTATAATAATTGAGTCCTCGCGCAAGAGTTAGGTCAAGCTGTATTTCGTTGTCAAGTGTTCCCTTCAATGCATCAAGTATGAACTGACATTCTTCTACGCCCTTTAGTCCAACTTCGCTTGATGCAAGAACTTCCATGATTGTCTGCAGCTTGTCGTCATTTCCGCCTTCAAGCTTTATGATTGGCTGCAACTTCTCTATTGCATCTTCTGCTATGCCCACCTTGCGGAGTTCTTCATTCACCGCATCAAGTCCTATCTTATCAAGCTTATCTATTGCAACAGTAATGTCAACAATCTTATCGGCCTCGCCAATCACTTCTGCTATACCGGTAAGAATCTTGCGATTGTTAATTTTTATCTGCACTCTGATACCAAACTTAGAGAACACAGTGTCAACAATCTGCATCAACTCCACTTCATTCAACAGCGAGTCAGAGCCGACAACATCAGCATCACACTGATAAAACTCACGGTATCTTCCTTTCTGCGGACGGTCAGCGCGCCATACTGGCTGTATCTGGTATCGCTTAAATGGCATCTGGAGTTCCTCGCGGTGCTGAACTACATAGCGCGCAAATGGTACAGTAAGGTCATAGCGCAATCCTTTCTCACAGAATTTAGCCGCAAGCCTTTGTGTTGATGTAGCCGCAACCTCTTCTGCTGTCATGCCATGCATAAAGTCACCTGAGTTAAGTATCTTAAAAAGCAGTTTGTCTCCTTCCTCGCCATACTTGCCCATTAGCGTAGAAAGGTTCTCCATTGCAGGCGTTTCTATCTGCTGGAATCCATACAATGCATATACGTCACGTATGGTATTGAATATATAGTTGCGCTTAGCCATTTCTATCGGGCCAAAGTCGCGTGTACCCTTTGGTATTCCTGGTTTTTGTGCCATAGTGGTGTCTTGTCACAGACAGAGTTTACAATTTTCGCTTACACTCCGTCATATCTCCTATTATGTAAAACAAACACCAACCAGGAGTCAAGCCCCTGATTGGCATAACATTATTATTTTTATCGGATTATTGTCTGGTCACGGTCAGGACCGATAGATATAACTGTTATCGGTGTTTCCAGTTCCTTCTCAAGGAATTCGATATAGTCCTTAAACTGCTGTGGGAATTCCGCCTCGCTCGTATATCGTGTCATATCTGTTTGCCATCCTGGCAGTTCAACATATACTGGCTCAATACCCTTCTCTATATCATAAGGGAAATCACGTGTCTCTACCCCGTTGACCTTATAAGCTACACATGCTTTTATTGTAGGGAATGTGTCAAGCACGTCGCTCTTCATCATAATAAGCTGTGTAACTCCGTTTACCATGATAGAATAACGTAATGCTACAAGATCTATCCATCCACAACGGCGCTCACGACCTGTTACAGCACCATACTCATGGCCTATATCACGCATTTTCTGTCCTGTCTCATCAAACAATTCAGTTGGGAATGGACCTGCGCCAACACGTGTGCAGTATGCCTTCATAATACCAAACACTTCGCCTATTCTGTTAGGACCGATGCCAAGACCGGTACATGCACCTGCACAGATAGTATTGCTTGACGTAACAAAAGGATAAGAGCCAAAGTCAACATCAAGCATAGTACCTTGAGCACCCTCTGCAAGAATTGTCTTTCCGTCCTTGAGCATCTTACCAACCTCATGTTCAGAATCCACAATCTGAAAGTTCTTCAGGTATTCTACGCCTTCCATCCATACACGCTCAGTTTCTGCCAGTGCTTCTTTGTCGTATTCGAAGCCCATTGATTCGAGAATTGCGATATGGCGTGCTTTGCGAGCCTCGTATCTTTCAGCAAAACCATCAAGTATATCGCCCACACGGAGTCCATTGCGAGATGTTTTGTCTGTGTATGTCGGTCCAATACCTTTACCTGTCGTACCAACCTTATTCTTGCCTTTCTGTGACTCATAGGCAGCATCAAGCAAACGATGTGTTGGCATTATCAAATGAGCCTTCTTTGAAATATGCAGACGTTCAGTAAGAGAGTGTCCACTCTTTTCTAAATCTTTCGCTTCTCCCATGAAAAGATCAGGAGCAAGCACCACGCCGTTGCCAATTATATTTACCTTCCCGCCTTGGAAAATTCCTGACGGTATAGAACGAAGGACATACTTCTGTCCCTCGAACTCAAGTGTATGTCCAGCATTCGGACCACCTTGGAAACGGGCTATAACGTCGTACTTTGGTGTCAATACATCGACAACCTTTCCTTTACCTTCATCACCCCACTGCAAACCCAGCAGGACGTCAACTTTTCCTGTATTCATTTATTCGAATATATGTTAGTTTTATTTTAATTGCACATTATCGCTACAAAGTTAACAAAAATATCTGAGACCTGCATAAAACTTATATATATTTTTATATATTTTATAATAAGGAACTTACAAAACATCGCTTTTTTCTATCACAGAACAACACAAAAAAGTATTACCCGACAACACATTCACCTGCCTGCTAATACTTTTTTAGCATATTAATTTCCCCATTCTTTTAATAAATCCACATACAAATACCCACACACAAAGAAAAATAACCATGTCCGTTATATAACTGATAACCAAACATTTATATCAAACGAATCTTATTGGCCACGTCATTAATATCGCAAAAAGCAGTTTCTTATAATGCAAAAGGCAGTCTTTAATACTATAAAAAACAGTACTTTAGGAAACAAAATGCATTAAAAAGTAAATAAAACAGGCAAGGACAACAGATATAAAAGCTACAAAACGAAATACAAACAACAGAAAAATCACACCAAAACACCCAAAAACATCTTGCTATCAACAAAAACATGCACTAAAATACACATTTTTTTGTTTGCAAGAAAATATCAAACCTCACGATTCTGCATAACCAATGATACTTTCTTAACCAAACAACTAGCAACGAGCCGCATTATACTCATCAGCCTATTCAATGGCACGCAACAATATTATAGCACGATAAATGCTACAGGATACAAATATAGGCGGATTAATAGAAATATAAAAATTCTATAACCCACCTATAATATTTTTTCAATCTAATTTTCTCTGAATCGTTTTTCCTGCAGACATTATAATATCAAACATGAAATGGGAATCAGATATAGAGAGTAATTACTTTTTTCTCAGTAGTATCCAACAAGTATATCATATTTCAACGTCAACCTGCATTCCATCATAAGCAAAGGAAAAACCATCTGGCAAACGGGAACAGGCTTCTTCATGCAGCCCTATTTCATGCGCAACATGAACAAAATACGTACGACGTGCCCCTATGCTTTCAGAAAACTCTACTGCCTCTTCAACCAACATATGTGCCAAATGATCGTCATCAAAGCGCAAAGCATTAACCACAAGCGTATCTACACCTTTCAGGCACAAACGATCTTTGTCTGAAATGGTCTTCATATCTGTAATGTAAGCAAATCTCCCCATACGATACCCATATATAGGAAGGAAACGATGCATAACATAAAATGGTGTAACCGGAATATCGCCGACAAGAAATGTCTCGTACGGGTCTGCCACATGCAAATCTATCTTCGGAACACCAGGATATTTCTCTTCAACAAATACATAAGGCATAGTTTGATGTAACGCCTCTGCTGTATTTTCATTGGCAAAAACATCTATGTCGCCAAATTTACCAAAAGGGCGTAAATCATCTAATCCACCTACATGATCATAATGTATATGCGTTAGCAGCACTCCGTCTATCTTACGAAAAGGCACCCTCAACATCTGTTCACGAAAATCTGGTCCGCAGTCAATCAGTAGACGAGCGTCTGCACTTTCAAGCATAGCCGAACATCTTGTACGCTTATCTCTCGGATCTGAACTCATACACACCGGACACGAGCAACCTATAACAGGCACTCCGTTAGACGTTCCTGTACCCAAAAAAGTCAGTTTTGCATTCATGACATTTTACACAAAATTCACTTCCGGATATATATCTATTCCAAATTTTCCCTTCACATCCTGACGTACTGCCTCACTGAGTGCTACGATATCACTACCACGTGCACCACCCTTATTAACTATAACAAGTGCCTGTTTCGAATGAATGCCAGCTCTTCCAAGCGAACGTCCCTTCCATCCACAACGGTCAATAAGCCATCCTGCAGGAATCTTAACATTATTAGCATCAACGGGATAGTACGGCATTTCCGGATATTCCTGCACCAAACGGTCAAATATCTGTTTATCTACTACTGGATTCATGAAGAAACTTCCAGCATTGCCTTCAACTTTCGGATCTGGAAGTTTTGCATTACGTATTTCTATTATTAAATTGCGAACATCACGTGCCGTTGGATTCGCAATGCCACGCTTATCAAGTTCAGATTGTATGTTACCATAGTCTAAACGTGGAGAATAAGCCTTTTGCAAACGATATGTCACATGGGTAATAACATACCTACCCTTCCATTCCCCCTTGAAACGACTGTAGCGATAAGCATAATCACAATCTTCTGCCGTAAACTTTCTAGATTCAGCAGTCTCTATATCAAGTGCCTCTACGCATTCAATAATGTCCTTTGCTTCTGCACCATAGGCTCCTATATTCTGGACGGCAGAAGCGCCGACATCACCTGGAATGATAGAAAGATTTTCTGCACCATGCCAGCCATTTGAGACAGCATATTCAACAACATCATCCCAACGTTCACCACTACCACAACGCAAGAGCACATCATCTCCACAGTCCGTCACATCCATTCCACAAATAGCAGAATGAAGCACTGTACCTTCGAAACGACGAGTCAACAGCAAATTACTACCGCCTCCAAGTATAAGTATCGGATGGTCAGATGGCAACAAAGATAACAACACATTACGGAGTTCATCAACGGTATCGAAAGAAATATACCGGCGACAAGTCTCTTCTATCCCGAATGTATTGTTATTCAAAAGATTATAATCTTGTATATCTACCATGTTCGTCTTATAAAATCATAAGCTTGTGATAAACAACTAAGCATGCAACCGCACTATACAACCAACTTCACAAGCATGTATCCTGTTTCCATTTTGCGGAATGTCAACACTATCTCAAAACCATTAGCAATGCCACGTATGACAAGTGTGCGGTCTTCTCCACGCAAAGTGGTTTCTCCATAAATCAAATTATATATATCACCCTGAGGGAGTTCTGGCGCAAACATTGACACTTGCTCTGGCATTATCACACCTTCGACACGCGAAAAATCATCATCTGGATCTGGTCCTGAAAACTCAACACTTTCCGCCATATGATTCATACGAAACGTTGAATCACGCACAAACTGACTGCAAAACAAATAAAAACTGCCATTTGGATGCTCAGAAATTGGAACGTTCTCCACCGACTGCATCATCCAAATTCCGTTGATACGATTAAAAACATACTGGCGAATATCTGCATCAGCAAAACGAACCTTCTCCAAAACGACATGCCCCACCTTCGTGTCTTTAGAAGTCTCCAGTTCGTCTAAATCACTCACAACCAGAGTATAAAACCCTTGATGCATAAAAAACGGATCAAATTTCCAATCATTGCGTCCAATGTTTTTCACAACACCATCTTCAACAATCGACAAAGGAAAGTGGATACGCTGTTTTTGAACCCGTTTACTACCAGCAAAGTTAAATATAAAATCATCAAATAGCTCATCAGCCGACTTTGGCATTGGTGTTTCTTCTGCCAAAGTCTCAAGCGTATCAATCTCGGTAGTATCATATGCCAACGAGTCTACTATACTATCTGTCGCATCAGTATGTTTTACCGTACATCCTGTAGCAAACACCATTGTCAATACGGCCGCAACAACTGCAATAAAGACAATTAGTCTCATATTATTTCCATTATTCATCAACATTTAAGTGCAAAATTACAACTTTATTTTAATTTATTACATTTTTCAGAGAAAAATTATTAATTTTGTACCGAAATTACAAACAAACGCAATTATGATACTCGAAAAAATAGAAACGCTACGTAAAGAAATTGAAAACCTTACAGCCAAAAATGCAGAAGAGACAAGCGAACTCTATGCTAAATATCTAAGCAAAAAAGGAGAGATTACGCTTCTGATGGCTGAATTCAGAAACGTTCCTGCAGAAATGAAAAAAGAAGTTGGTATAAAGATAAACCAGCTGAAGCAATTGGCAACAGAGAAAATCAACGCACTGCAGAACGCTAACACTGTAACAGAAGCCGAAACAGGCAACATTGACCTTACACGCACTCCATATCCGATAGAATTAGGTTCAAGACACCCATTAACAATTGTCAAAAACGAAATTATTGACATTTTCCAGCGCATGGGATTTACACTTGCTGATGGACCAGAAGTGGAGGACGACCTGCATGTTTTCACTAAAATGAATTTCGCTGCAGACCATCCAGCTCGTGACATGCAGGACACATTCTTTGTTGAGCAATCTAAACTGAACGATGTAACAAAAAATATCCTGCTTCGCTCACACACATCAAGCGTACAAGCGAGAGTGATGGAGACATCACAGCCTCCTATCAGAGTTATATGCCCAGGAAGAGTTTATCGCAATGAAGCCATCACGGCTAGAGCACACTGCTTCTTCCATCAGATTGAAGGACTGTATATTGACAAAAACGTGTCATTTACTGACCTTAAGCAAGTTATGCTGACATTCGCACAAGAGCTATTCGGGGCCGGAACCAGCATACGTTTGCGTCCTTCTTACTTCCCATTTACAGAGCCATCTGCTGAAATGGATATTTCATGCCATATCTGTGGAGGAAAAGGATGCGGATTCTGCAAGCACACTGGATGGGTAGAAATTCTTGGATGCGGCATGGTTGACCCTAATGTTTTGGAACTCTGCGGCATCGACAGTTCTATTTATAGCGGATATGCTTTCGGACTCGGAGTAGAGCGAATCACAAATCTAAAATATCAGGTATCAGACTTGAGAATGTTCTCTGAGAACTACACCCCATTCCTTAAGGAATTTGAAAACGCATATTAATAGAAATCATTTAACACTGATATATACATCATGATTACAGTTACCAACCTAGCCATTCAATTCGGCAAGCGAGTTCTCTATAAAGATGTTAACATAAAATTCACCAACGGCAACATTTACGGCGTAATTGGCGCAAACGGTGCAGGAAAATCTACTCTCTTGCGTGCTATTTCGGGCGAGTTAGAACCGAACAAGGGTACCATAGAGATGGGACCGGGAGAAAGACTTTCTGTTCTTGAGCAGGACCACTTCAAGTACGACCAATACACTGTAATGAACACCGTGCTTATGGGACATCAGCCTTTATGGCAGAATATGCAAGAGAAAGAGGCACTCTATATGAAAGCCGATTTCAGCGATGAGGATGGTGTAAAGGTTGCTGAACTCGAAGAGAAGTTTGCTGAACTGGGAGGATGGACTGCAGAAAGCGATGCAGCGCAACTTCTGCAGAATCTGGGAATCGCAGAAAATCTCCATCAAAAAATGGTTGGCGAATTATCTAACACAGAGAAGGTGCGCGTTATGCTGGCAAAAGCCTTGTTTGGAAATCCAGACAACCTGTTGCTTGACGAGCCGACAAATGACCTTGACCTTGACACAGTTAGATGGCTTGAAGAATATTTGTCAAACATTGAGCAGACCGTATTGGTTGTTTCGCACGACCGACACTTCCTTGACGCAGTTTCTACTCAAACCGTTGATATTGACTTTGGAAAAGTAACAGTATTCTCTGGCAACTACTCATTCTGGTATGAGTCAAGCCAGCTTGCTCTCAGACAGGCTCAGAACCAAAAGGCTAAAGCCGAGGAAAAACGCAAGGAGCTGGAAGAATTCATTAGAAGATTCTCTGCAAACGTTGCAAAATCAAAACAAACTACTTCAAGAAAGAAGATGCTTGAGAAACTTAATGTGGATGAAATACAGCCATCTACACGCAAATACCCAGGCATTATCTTTACGATGGAACGTGAAGCAGGAAACCAGATACTTGAGGTTGAGGGACTGAAAGCCGTAGAGGAAGATGGAACAGTACTATTTGACAACGTAAGTTTCAATATAGAAAAAGGACAGAAAACAGTATTCTTGTCACACAATCCCAAGGCAATGACTGCTCTGTTTGAAATTATTAATGGAAACAGAGAACCTCAGGCTGGCACATACAAATGGGGTGTGACTATCACAACGGCATATCTGCCGCTCGACAACACTAAGTTCTTCCAGTGTGATTTGAATCTCGTAGACTGGCTTAGCCAATTTGGACCAGGCAATGAAGTTGCAATGAAAGCCTTCCTTGGACGCATGTTATTCAAACAAGAAGAGGTTGAGAAGAAAGTTAACGTACTATCTGGTGGTGAGAAAATGCGTTGTATGATAGCAAGAATGCAGATGAAGAATGCAAACTGCCTCATTCTTGATACACCAACAAACCACCTCGATCTTGAATCAATTCAGGCCTTCAACAATAACCTGGTATCATTCAAAGGAAATATTCTGTTCGCATCACACGACCATGAGTTTATAAATACTGTAGCTGACCGCATTATAGAGTTAACGCCAAATGGCACAATTGACAAACTCATGACATATGACGAGTATATTTACGACGACCAAATAAAAGAGCAGAAAGCAAAACTATATGACAAATAAATTTTGGCATAGACTTTGTAAGAGTACAAAGCGAAAC
>JAFPAS010000311.1 GCA_017424205.1 Prevotella sp.
CCTCCTCGTCGACTTTATTGTTTGACTCCTCCCATAGGGAGCTGTCATCGATGAGCAGAGTGCGAATCTTGAGATAGTCTTCGCGTTTCTCTGACACATTCTGCTTGGTCAGGTCACCGCTATATGTACCTTCGGGGTAGATATACTGCTTGAGCGATGCCTTTGCCTGCTGGTAGCCACCAAGAGTGACTACGATATCTGATGCCTCGTGCACAGGAAATGCCACGGGCTTATCGGAGTGAAAGCGGATAAACAATCGCTTACCCTCTCTCGGAATATAGACCTTGTCGGCCTTGTAGGTGATGTATATGCTCTGCAGGCCAGCCTCGGCGAAGATGTCGAAGATAGATACTCCACCATAGGTGATGCCACCCTCGTGCTTCACAAAGCGTTGTTGGTCGGCAAAGACCTCTTCGTTGATGCCTTCGTACTTGTTGGCAAACTTACGACTGGCATCATAGACATCGTGGAGACCCTCTGCCATGCCGATAACCTCGACCTCTCCGATGCCATAGTACTTGACAAAGAGCATATGGCTGACTTGCCCCTGGTGGGCCTTGACGAAGTCACCTGTCGAATTGAGATAGATATAGTTACCCCCATTATCCGCCTGGTATAGGTTGATTACCTCGTGTCCGAGATTGGACGCGAGATAATCACCTACATACATGCGGTTAAGTACTATACCAGATTTCGTCACCATTTGTTTCTAACTGAAATTATATTTGTATCACTTAACAATCATTCAATTACAAGAAACTCTGTACGGCTATTCCGTATAATGCCTTCTTAGAATTATCACATAATGTCCCATTATCGAAAACTTATACTGTTCCGCTTTCAGCGATTTCGATTTTCCATGTCTGATATGTTGCTGTAAATTTTGCCATAATGCCTTATTTATATTAAGTTAGTTAAGAGTTTACGGAAGTCGATGTAGTTAAGTTTTGCAGAGGAACTTTATTATTATTAGTATTCTCCTCTTGCTGCCTGTCCAATAGTTATTTCGTTAGGCACAAGTTTCTTTCCTGCCTTGTCTTTGATTTGGACTGTGACACCAAAGTTAGAATCGAAGAGCTTCTCTACATCACCCACCTTCATACTCGCCTTGATTTTCAAGCCGCCAGCAGTGCTCTTTACCTCTTTGGTTGTCTTCTTGTTGAGTGCTGCGAGTGTCAGTTCAGCATCAGCAATAGTTACTCCCTTATAGAAAACCAAAGACAAGTCAAAGGCCTTCAGGAAGTCTGCAGAGATTGTTTTCAACTTCTTTTGTGGAGCAACGGTAAATTCAGCATTCTTGAATTTATCCTTTATATTATTCAAAAGTCCCATAGTATAAAGATTTTAGTTATTTAGTTTTATTAGTTTTCAGGCAAAAGGCATAAGGTTTTAACGTTTGCAAAATTACGTGTTAAACCTTAGATTATAAAGGAAAGGGTGTTTGGATAATTAGATGTTATGTAGAATATTCTTCTACAAACAACCGATCATTCCTCGGTTTCACTTGTCTCCTTACATCCTTTTATATAGTCAGAATAGTATTTGAAGAAGTCAACATCAAGTAATATGGAGAGTTTCAGTAGCAGCTGGGTGTCTACGCTTTCTCGGCGCATGATGTTGTAAATGTTAGAACGGTCGCAACATAACTTAGCAGCAAGCCATGCGGGAGCACGTCCCTGGTCACGGATTGCGGCTTCGATGAGCTTGCCAATGTGTATCTTAGCTGGTTCTTTAGTTATATTTGTGCCGTCAGTCATATCTTTATTCCTTAAGAATCAGTCCATTATTTACTGACTCATGTGTTTTAAAATCATAGTAAAATACTTATTACGGCAAAATTACATATTAAATTTTACAGAACGAAGATAATGCTGTTTGTATAATTCTACGTTTTGTAGAATATTTTTCAACACAATGTCTAAATATCTAAACAAGGAGGTGTATTTTTCTGCTCCTTGAGGTAGTCAGAGTAATACTTGAAGAAATCAACATTGAGCAACAGGGAGATTCTGAGAAGCAGCTGCGTGTCAATATACTCCCTGTGTATAATATCGTAGACATTAGTACGGTCACAACGCAACTGAGCCGCAACCCACGAGGCAGATAGTCCCTGACTGCGGATTGCGGTTTCGATGAGCTTGCCGATATGAATCTTTGCAGGCTCTGATTTTATTTGTGTTTCATTGTTCATATTTTTATACCTTTTGCGTTTCACGGTGCAAAGGTATAAAAATAGTATGGAAGGGCAAGTTGTCTTTTTTTGTCTTCTTTACTTGCCAGGATACGGCTTGTAAGGCAAACCATCCATTACAAGTTTCTCATAATACGTCTTTTCCTCTGAAGAGAGAGATGTATCACTCCAAACAGAAGGCATGGCGGCATGCTTCTCTACGAGAACCTTAAATAGTTCGTAATGTCTCAGAGAGAAAACTTCCTTCACATGACGCCTTACCTGTTCATCAGCAATAGGCAGAATTTCCTTACGGTAATAGATATCATGCATACGATTAAAATGAAACAGGTAATTATTCCCGAAATCACAATACGGTACTTTCGACAGACTATCTGCTGAAAGCCTGTATGCTTTCTCCAAATAAGTGACAACCTTCTGGCTCAGCAAACTGCACTGGGCGGCACGCTCATTCTCCTCTAATAGTCTCTGGTCTCTTTCCTTACGTAAAAATTCTGCATCCGTCCTTACCTTATCAAGTATGTTCTGTGTGCTATCGGCTTTCATACTCTCAGCCTCAACCTTACGCTTCATTCTCTCAATGTACTGAACTGACGCTTTTGTCTCGCTCTGGATACGTTGCTGACGCATATAAAGCAAGACAATGGCAGCAGACAAGACAGCCAGAAGCAGCATACCAGCTGATATCTTCCACACGAGATTACGTCTGTTCCACGCATTCTGCAGTGCTTCAATGTCAGAATAACGTTTAAAAGGGTCTGTCTGTGTACAGCGATTTGATATGAACGAGTATCTGCGCTGGAAAATCAGGCGCATCATCAAGCCGACAGAATAGATATCGCTGCGCACATCAATCGCTTCGCTGCGGCTGCGTAATTCGGGCGAAGCATATTCTGGAGAGCATCCGAGAGTGTGATAGAGATAATGAGTGGCTGTATCAGACAGACCGAAATCAATAAGTTTCAGTGTATTGCCATTGTTCGTTACAAGCAGATTAGCTGGTTTGAGATCGTTATGTATTACCCCGCGCTGATGCAGATAAGCCACAGCAGAAAGCATTTCGCCGAATATCTTGCTGCGAGATGCTGCAGAAGGGCTCTCTGCGAGAAAGATATCAAGCGTACGTCCGTCGATATACTCCATTAAGATGCCGGCACCAACGGGTGATGTCTCACAGAAGGCAAGCACATTAACGATGTTAGGGTGAGCGCATCCTGCAGATATCTCATACTCTCTGCGCAGCATTGCAAGCGAGAACGAGTCGTCACTGACGGGTGTCTTGAAGAGGAAATGTCTTCCGTGGAGCGATATGCGATAGAGCCTCGACAGCGATGTAGAATGCAACAGCACCGCCTCGGAAGATTTATCGAATCCACCGAAGTCTATAAATTTCTGATTGTATATGCCACTTTCTGATATCATAAGATGACGATAACGATGACGTAAACGATAACGATGACGAGAACAAATAAAACAAATCCCATGCAAAGATAGGGAAAAAACACGAATGAAGGAATAAAAACTTTGTATATTCGCAGTTTTTTCTTAATTTTGTATCCTGACAATATGAGCATACAACGTAACATACCACAGATAAAGGCGCTATGCCTACAGGTTGAAGCCCACAGAGGGCGGCAACTGAAGACCCACTACGACTTCCTGGAACTGGTGACAGAAATCGAGAAGAGTCTGCGTGTACACATATCAGAAAGCACACTCGAGCGAGTGTGGGGATATTCAACACGAGGCTACGACACCGTCTCGCTCCGCACGCTTAACGTTCTGGCTGAGCATATAGGCTATGAAGGATGGACTGACTTCTGCAGCAAACTGCGCGAAACGAACGGTTGCGAGTCAGAGATGTTCAGCCTTGACAGCATCAGCACGTCAGACCTCAGAACAGGCGACTACCTTCGCATAGGCTGGCTGCCTGACAGAATGTGTGTCGTGAGATACTTAGGCAGCAACAGATTTGTCGCAACTGACTGCCAGAACTCTACGATGCAGGCTGGCGATACATTCACCTGCCTTCAGTTTGCCATCGGCCAGCCGCTATACATGACCAACTTCAACGCTCCAGACGACGGAACATCTGACCGCTGTTATGTGGCAGGACAGAAGAACGGCCTCACCACACTGGAACTGACAGACGGGGGAAAGTGAAAACGGAAAAGTGTAAGGTTTATCCTTATGCTGTATTGAATAGAGAGAAAGGCGAATATAGAGTAAGGCAGGGAAAGATACGTGACAAGTGTTGTCGTATATCTTTCCCTGCCTTACTCTATATTCATTTTCTCCTTATTCAATACAGCATAAGGATAAACCTTACACTTTTCCGTTTTCACTTCCTCCGTCTGCCAGTTCCAGTGTGGTGAGGCCGTTCTTCTGTCCTGCCACATAACAGCGGTCAGATGTTCCGTCGTCTGGAGCGTTGAAGTTGGTCATGTATAGC
>JAFPAS010000028.1 GCA_017424205.1 Prevotella sp.
AGTTGTCCGCGGACGTGACCTTCTGCTATCTGTTCCGCAACAGATGTATCTATATGAGCTGCTGGGTTACAAGGCTCCTACCTTCACACACATACCGCTATTATGTAACGAGGCAGGTCAACGACTGTCTAAACGCGACCGCAGTTTAGACATGGAGCATCTGAGAAAGAATCACAAGGCTGAGGAAATCATTGGATTCCTTGCATACCACGCGAAGCTAATAGACCGTCCAGAAGCTGTTTCGCTCAAAGACCTGCAGCCTATCTTTTCATGGAAGAACATTCCAACAAAAGACATCATCATAAAGGCTGAGGGATAATTATTCGTCACATAGCATTAGTGCAAAAACAGCACTATACTTGATAGATAGGAAGATCCGAGAACGGCAGAGTCACAACTTCTTGCTAACCTTATCACTTGCCCTTGCTCTCAACCTTCTCTTAAATAAAGCAATTACACAGAAGGCTGCGAATGAAGTTTCATTCGCAGCCTTCTGCTTATTATGTTGTAGCCCTAACAAGATATATGCAAAGCTCTACATTATGGACATCATTAGCACAATCATACAAGATCACGCCACACAGGGCAGAATGTAACTGCCACTCATCCTACTCACTATCCAGCTTGTCATCCCACAGGTATTTGCGAGTCTCATAAACAATAACGCCCGACAAGAAAAGGAGAGAAAGGAGGTTTGGTATAGCCATAAGAGCATTGAATATATCGGCTAAGTTCCATACTAAATCAAGACTCACTACAGCACCAAGATAAACGGTTATAAGAAACACAACACGATAAGCATTGAGCACGCCACGTACACTTCGGCTATTCTGCTCTTTGGCTTCTGCCATAGCTTTCGTTTGAGCATTCTTCCTTCGCTGCAACACCTTGTTTGCAAGATATTCCATGCCTCGCTCTCCATAATAACTCCATCCTATGATTGTCGAAAAAGCGAAAGTCAGTGAACCAAACATAAGAAGCGGTTCGCCTACATATGGTATCTTCGAAAACGCCATCTTAGTAAGCACGCCTCCATCTGACATATTGATATCAGGGTAAGCAAGGACAGACGAAACTACCACCAAGCCCGTGATTGCGCAGATTACAACAGTATCCCAGAACGTTCCCGACGACGACACAAGGGCCTGGCGTACAGGATTCTTCGTTTGTGCAGCCGCCGCAACAAGTGGGGCTGAGCCAAGACCTGACTCATTCGAGAAGAGTCCGCGAGCTATACCATAGCGGGCAGCAAGCATGATTGACGAACCCACGAATCCTCCACCTGCAGCCGTAGGATCGAACGCTGAGGTGACAATAAGTTTGAGTGCAGGCAACAAATAGTCACTATTTAATATAAGAATTACAACACATCCACCAATATACAATGCCGCCATGAACGGAACAAGCATTTCGCAGCATCGGCCTATACTCTTCACACCTCCCATAATTACAGCTGCCGCAAGAATTGTCACAATGCCACCTATCACAACAGGGGAAACACCAAGTGTCTCATAGCTCATAGTTGATATGGCATTTGCCTGTACCGTAGATCCTATTCCAAAAGTCGCAACTGCAGTAAAAAAAGCAAAGGCCAAAGCAAGACCGTTCCATACATAACGCATTACGCCCGAACTTTTTGAAGCAAGCCCATGCTCTAACGCATACATCGGACCTCCGAGCATCCTTCCGTCCTGACCTTTAATTCGATACTTTACAGCAAGTAACGCCTCACCATACTTAGTAGAAATGCCAAGCACACCGGTTATCCAGCACCAGAAAACAGCTCCCGGTCCACCAAGTGCTATGGCTGTACCTACTCCGACTATATTGCCCGTTCCTATAGTGGCAGCAAGAGCGGTAGACAATGCCGCAAATTGTGACACGTCACCTTTAGAATTCTTATCTCTACTAACCGAAAGTCGAATGGCCTTAAAAATGTGACGTTGAGGAAAACGAAGGCGAATAGTAAGATAGATATGAGTACCTAAAAGCAGAATTATCATTGGCCAGCCCCAAAGCATACCACTTATAAATGACAATATTTCGTCAATCTGTTGCATATTATATATTGTATTACTATCGTATACGCCAAATTTCTGATGATGTAGCATAATCATCTGCAAAATGAGCAATAAGCGTATATCAAATTATTTTATATATTTCACTGCACACAAAAACTAAATTAGGCAGCGACGATTATTTTGCCGTCGCTGCCTAATTTGTCGTTATCGGCTTAATTTTATACTATTTACATGTCAATGCGCATTACGCTTCCTCATCACCGGTAATTCCTCCTTCATCAGTATCACTGTCAAGCTTCGTATCAAGTGTCACTGCAGTATTTCCATTACGGTCAAGCGTCATAATCATTGGCACAAATTCATCGCTACGGAAGTCAGGAGAACCAATGCTGGTAGCAAATACCAAGCGGCCATTCTCCATTTTGTCATATACAATACCAAGCAATGCACCTGTTTTCTCCATACCACTACCTCGAGCATAACTTACGAAATCAGCTTTCTTGAACGTACGCTTAAAGAATGTTGTGCTATCCTCGCGCTGTATGACCAGATTTATAGTATTATCATAATACTCTTGTCCAGACTCATCACTGACAAGTGGCAGACTATCATCTGCACTACGGACGATAGTAATAACATACTTGCCACCCTGCCATTCTACCTCATGGCGCTGACGAGTTTCTGACATTTTCTGTGGTCCCGACACTACTTCTTCTACAGGAGCTGGCACTATTATATCTTTCTGCTCTTCTTTTTTCTTACAAGACGAAAGAGTCAGTATAGCCAATACAATGATATATAAGGAAATTCTATTCATAATTGTATTATGTACGCGCGATATGTCATTCCATCATTCCTAAGAGTTCTTCATGTAGTTCTGCAAATCTACGCGGAGGGAACCCGATTAACAATATGCACAAGAAAGCATTGCAGGCTATTTCAAGAGACGAGATTTCAACATCATCATCTACAACGACCTCCTTGCCTAATATGACATTCCATTGCGCCTCAAAACATCTGTCTTCAGCACCGACATAACAGTCGTCGCTTTCCATTGCATCAATGAGTTGATAGACTATTCTTTTCTTTGAACTTACTGGAGCTTGTGACAAAAGAAAATCGTAAGCATCCTTCATAGAAGAACGCTTACGATTCAATACAGGTATCATCTCTGACAGTTCTGCAAAGATAATATCAAATGTATATTTTGTTATGATATCTTTCAGTATCATATTTATTCTGCTTTATAGAATATCAGAATTTCGCCATCTTTATAGCTGCAACAGCACACTCTTCGCCTTTGTTACCTAACCGTCCGCCAGAGCGTTCCACAGCTTGTTCAAAGGTATTAGTCGTTAGCACACCAAAGATTACTGGCACAGCACTTGTTGCATTAAGTTGTGCAAAACCCGTTGAAACCCCGTTACAAATACAGTCGAAATTAGGAGTTTCACCTCGTATCACTGCGCCGAGTGCTATGACTGCGTCATATCCATCATTGAGAGTCATCTGGTGAGCACCATATACAAGTTCGAATGTGCCAGGCACACGCTTCACATGTATATTCTCTGGTAGCGCATCATAACTTTCCAATGTCTTTACAGCACCCTCAAGCAATGCCGACGTTATTTCAGAATTACGCTCAGACACCACGATGCCGAAACACATGTTTTCGGCATTAGGCACCTTCGACCGGTCGTAGTCAGAGAAATTACGTGTTGCCATTATTTTGTTACACGCTCAATATACTTGTCAATGTCGCGATTTACTGGCGAATTAACATAGTTCTCCTTGATATTCTGATATATTTCAAGAGCTTCTGAAGCCTTGCCCTGATTTTCAAGAATCTCTGCTGCCTGAAGCAGATACTGAGGAGCGAGAGAAAGATTGCGACCAGAAACAGCCTTTGAGTCTGCCATATCTGCTGCCTTCTTGAGAGTCTTCACAGCCTCATCATACTTCTTAAGATTTACATACACATTACCGAGAGCACCCATAGCTGCAGGAGAAACCATAGCATCGTCAGATGTAGAATAGCTATCTAGCTGAGCTGCTGCCTCGTTCCACTTACCAAGATGTGCATAGCAAAGACCTGCATAAAGCTTAGCAAGGTTAGCTGCATCTGTACAGCCATACTGGTCAATAACCTTCAAGAAGCCAACATAACCAGCGCCATCACCGTTCAGAGCTTTCTCGAACTGTTCCTGTGCAAAGAGTTCCTGACCCTTAGCGATTGCTGTGCTTGCTTCAACCTCACGTGGTTTGAAATAGAAATTGCTCAGAAGGATAGCACCTGCCACTACAACGAGGACTGCTACCACTGAATAACTGATAATCTTCTTGTACTTAAGTACAAATGCCTCTGTCTTTGAGGCTGTCTCCTGTGCTGGAGTTTGCTGATTTTTGTTTGTTGCCATTATTTTTATGTTTTTTTATTTTCGTAGTAAGTGAATTATCTAAAGCAATCTGATACGTATGCGCACAATTGCGTGGCAAAATTACACAATTTATCTCAGATATTGAAATTTATCTTCGTTTTTTTTCGTTTAATACAATGAAAAACCTTAACTTTGCGTCAAATTAACAAAAAATGATACTCAAAACACTCTCAATAATCAATTATAAGAACATAAAAGAAGCGACACTGACCCTGTCGCCGAAAATCAATTGCCTCATAGGAAGCAACGGAATGGGAAAGACAAACATACTTGACACTGTCTATTTCCTATCCTTCTGCAAAAGTCACACATCAACAACCGACTCCCAAATAATAAGGCACGACAACGACTTCTATGTCGTAGAGGGCACATATGAAGACGAAAGCGGAAACGAAGAGGTGATATATTGCGGAATGAAACGCGGCACAAAGAAACACTTCAAAAGAAACAAAAAAGAATACAAAAGGTTTTCTCAACACATAGGACTTATACCTCTTATATTAATATCGCCTGCAGATACCAGGATTATAGAGGATGGAAGCGAGAGCAGACGAAAGCTGCTTGACATCGTGATTTCACAATGTCAGCCAGAATACATCAGCGAACTCATCAGCTATAACACAGCCCTGCAGCAGAGAAACACTCTGCTAAAAATGGAAGAGGAGCCAGACCTGATGCTGCTTGAACTGTGGGAGGAAGAAATGGCGGCACATGGTGAAAATGTCTACAAGATGAGAAATGCTTTCATAGAGCAGATAACACCAAAGTTCGAAAGCATATACAACGACATTGCCCAGTGCCATGAAACTATCAAGATAAATTACATATCGCACTGCCAACGCGGCGACTTGCTTGACGTAATAAGACGCGACAGACACAAAGACAGAGCTGTCGGCTACTCACTGCATGGCATCCATCGTGACGATATAGAAATGACAATCAACGGATATCCTTTAAGACGTGAAGGAAGCCAAGGACAGAACAAAACCGTAGCAATAGCATTAAAACTGGCACAGTTTGAATTTCTGAAGCAGACTGCCAGCAGAACAACACCGCTACTGCTGCTCGACGACATCTTCGACAAGCTTGACTCACAGCGTGTTGAGCAAATCGTGAAACTTGTATCAAGCGAGAAGTATGGCCAGATATTCATTACCGACACCAATAGAGACCATCTTGATGAGATTCTTAAACACACCTCACTTGACTACAAAATATTCCACGTCA
This sequence comes from Prevotella sp., assembly GCA_017424205.1. Taxonomy (GTDB): domain Bacteria; phylum Bacteroidota; class Bacteroidia; order Bacteroidales; family Bacteroidaceae; genus Prevotella. The sequence continues at coordinate 5,687 of JAFPAS010000028.1, forward strand.
ACGACGGCGAGATAACCGACTAAACAAGAAGTCCGCCATACACTACTCAAATATGCAAAGAAGAAAAGAAAAACTTGCAAACGACATCGTACTGGAAATCCTGCGTAGCCAAGGACTTGAAACCCCATTGCTGCAAAGACGTCTGCTTGCAGCATGGGATACAACAGTCGGAGCCACCATCGCACGATATACAGGAGAGAAGTTCATTAAGAATCAGACCCTTATGGTAAAGATCACCAATCCAGCATTACGTGCAGATATGAATATGATACGGACAGAGCTGAAGGACAAGCTGAACCATGCAATTGGCGCACAGGTAATCTCTGAAATAAAATTCTACTGATGCACGTATGCCACAGCCATATTCTCTATAGCCTGGTACATTTCTTATGAAATGTCATCAGCATCAGAGCATATAACGATTGACGCATTTAAAGAAATCAAACCTTACATGGAGAATGACATAAAAACATCATAAAAAATAGCCAAAAGCTATCTTTTACAAAATATTTTTACTAACTTTGCATTCGTAACAGTTTTATAGACTAAAATAATAAGCACATGAAACCAACACTATTCTTACTTGCTGCAGGCATGGGAAGCCGATATGGCGGACTCAAGCAGCTTGACGGCCTTGGCCCAAACGGTGAAACAATAATGGACTACAGCATATATGACGCTATCGAAGCCGGATTCGGAAAAATCGTATGGGTCATAAGAAAAGATTTCGAAGAGCAGTTCAGAACTCAAATTCTATCTAAATACGAAGGCAAAGTACAATGTGAACTATGCTTTCAGTCTATCGACTCGCTGCCTGAAGGTTTCACATGTCCTGAAGGACGTCAGAAGCCATGGGGCACAAATCATGCAGTACTGATGGGCAAGGATGTCATCAAAGAGCCATTCTGCGTAATCAACTGCGACGACTTCTATAACCGTGATGCCTTCAGAGTGATTGGCAAATTCCTTTCTGACCTTCCAGAAGGTGCTCGTGGCCAATATGCTATGGTAGGATTCCGTGTAGCAAATACGCTCTCTGAGAATGGAACAGTATCAAGAGGCATTTGCTCTAAAGACGAAAATGGATGTCTTACAACATGCGTTGAATGCACAAAGATAGCACGTGTAGACGGTTCTGTAGCATATCGCGAGGATAACAAGGAAGATGGAGCATGGATAAATATCGATGACAACACACCTGTTTCTATGAACATGTGGGGATTCACACCTGACTATTTCGAATATAGCGAGGAGTATTTCAAAGAGTTCCTTTCTGCTCCAGAGAATATCAGCAACCTCAAGTCTGAGTTCTTCATTCCTCTGATGGTGAATAAGCTCATTACAGAAGGAACTGCCACATGCCGCGTGCTTGACACCACAAGCAAGTGGTTTGGTGTGACATATGCTGAAGACCGCCCTGAAACAGTAGCACGCATACAGGCTCTTGTTGAAGACGGCACATACCCAGAGAAACTATTCTAACGGAATAAACCCATCTGGAAGCAGACAACAGTCATCTCGCTATTGCAGATACATAGCTGTGTCAACCATTTCACATAGCGGGAATGCACTCAAATACAGGGAAAAGATTCATAATAATTTCCTTCTAAATAAATGAACGAAATCAACAGCACACAGATAAATGAGCTCCGCCAAATAATTGACGGAGCTCAAAACATTATTATAACTTGCCACAGAAGTCCCGACGGTGACGCACTCGGGTCGTCTCTGGCGCTGTCGAGATATTTGAAATCTCAGGGCAAGGATGTCAACATCATTATCCCTGATGCTTATCCTGACTTCTTGATGTGGCTTCCTGGCACGCAAGAAATCACAAGATTCGACAAACACGCAGACAAAGCAGAACTGCTGCTAAAGATCAGCGATTTGATTTTCTGCCTTGACTTCAATACCTTAAACCGTGTCGGAGAAAGCATGGAGAGCGCCCTCTCTGACTCTAAAGCAAAGAAGGTGCTTATAGACCATCACCTTAATCCTGACATTGATGCCGCGCTAACAATATCATTGCCACAGATGAGTTCTACGTCAGAAATCGTATTCGAACTTATTGAGGCATTAGGCGGATACGAAAGCATGGACAAGCACACTGCCACATGCATCTATTGCGGCATGATGACAGACACAGGTGCATTCTCCTACAACAGCAATACTCCGAAAACATATTCTAACATAGCACGCTTGTTAGAAAAAGGCATTAACAAAGACAAAATATACCGCAACGTTTACTGGGTATTTTCGCAAAACAGAATGCGACTATGGGGCCATGTCTTGCAGAACTTCCAGGTGTCAGACGACGGCCACGCCTCATATTTCACCATCACACGCAGCGACATGAAGAAATATAACTTCATAAAAGGCGACGCTGAAGGATTAGTAAACATGCCACTGCAGATACGTGGCATGAAACTATCAATCTCGCTGCGCGAAGACACTGAAAAGCCTAATCTTGTATGGGTTAGCCTACGTTCTGTCGACAATTTCCCATGCAACAAGATGGCAGAGAAATACTTCAATGGCGGCGGACACCTGAACGCCTCAGGCGGAAGACTCTTCTGCTCACTCGCA
>JAFPAS010000312.1 GCA_017424205.1 Prevotella sp.
AGGCTTGTGGCTGAATATCTCTTCATCACGATTCTGCAGTCCGCTGCCGCTGACCATTATCACGACTGGCACCTTGTCTGTCGCCTTGTAGCCGACAGGATAGGTCAGTGTACCTGCCAGCGTGGAGTTGTCTGCTGCATTGAAGAATGTCACCTCTTCTGTCAGATAAGGAATCGGAGCCTGCGGTGTCTGCGGACGGCGAAGCATGTAAGTGCCTTTTGTCATTGTGAGAGGGAAGCTGTAGCCCATCTGAGAGAATGAGCCGATGAGCTTGTCGCCGTCTATTCGTGCGCGGTATGCAGCACCCAGGCTATTTATGCTCAGCGCAACAGAGTCGGCTGAGATATAGTCGTTGTGCACGCTTATGCCCTTTGCATTCTGGTCAGGGCTGTCGATGGTACATTTGACAGAACCATCAGCCTGTTCAAAATGCAAAACGAGGGGCAGCTGGGTCACTCCGACCTTGAGCTTTCCTGTCCATGAACCGATGATGGCGTTTCCTGAGCTCTGTGTCTGAGACGTTGCCGCTATTGCCAGCAGGAGGAAACTGCAAAGTGAGAATATTCTTCTGATTTGCATGTTACTGTTCTTTATATGTCTGTTACTGCTTGTAATAGAGATGCTTATTCTTTATTGCTTCTTGTCGTCAGTGCGACGATGAGAATGCTTAGTTCGTAAAGAACATATATCGGCATTGCTACAGCTATCATCGTAAAGGCGTCAGCCGTAGGAGTTATGATGGCTGCTACTGCAAGTATGAGAACGGCAGCATGGCGGCGGAACCTGCGCATGAATGATGCTGTAAGCATGCCAGCCTTCGACATAAGCCAGCAGAGAACGGGGAGTTCGAACATAACACCCATGAGCATGGTCATGGTTATGAAAGTGTCGATATATGACTGTATTGATATCATATTCTCAACTCCGCTACTTACCTGATAGGTTCCCAAAAAGCGGAAGGTCAGCGGGAATATGATAAAATAGCATACTGCTACACCAAGCATAAACATGACATAGCCGCTGGAGGTGGCATACACCACATTCCGCCGTTCGTTGCTGTATAGTGCAGGTGACAGAAACCTGAATATCTGGAGCAGTGTGTATGGCAGAGCGGCAATCAGTCCGACGTATGCTGCTGTCTTTATGTGTATGAAAAACTGTGCAGACAGCGCAGTGCTTATGAGCTGTATACTGAAGCCTTCTACGCTTTCGCTGCCCGTCAGCATGCCCAGCGCCTCAAACCACCGATATGTGATGAAGTCGCTATCTTGAGGTGCAAGGAGAATGCCGAACACCTGCTCTTTCATGACAAATGCGGCAATGGCGAATAATGCCGATACGGCAATGATTCTGATGAGGACATAGCGCAGTTCGTCAAGATGCTGCCAGAAGGTCATCTGCCCGTTGTCGGTGTGTGTCGGCATTATTTCTTCTCCTGGTCAGTAGGTTCTTTGCTGTCAGTGCTTCCTGTCTGTTCTATATCTTTCATCCCGTCCTTGAAACTCTTCACGCCCTTACCGAGGCCCTTCATCATTTCAGGTATCTTCTTTCCTCCAAAAAAGAGAAGGATGATTAATGCTATGACCAGCAATTCCTGGAATCCTATTCCGAACATAATATATTATTTTTTTATAGTGTTATTATTCTATTTACTTAATTTCAGCCCGTGTCAGCGCAGACTTCTCTGTATTTACAGTTTTCCCTGCTTCAGGCTTTCTACGTATTCGTCGATATGGCGCAGCTCCTTTGGTATCTTGATGTTCTGCGGACAGTGTTCTACGCATTTTCCGCATCCGATACAGTGATTAGCCTGGCGGAGCGGCTCTACGCGTCTGTCGTAGTTAATAAGATACTTTCTGCGTGCCTTCTTGTAGTTGTCGTCCTGAGAGTTTGTGGCTATCTCGCCTTCATTCAGACATTTGTTGTGATGCGTGAATATGCCAGGGATGTCGACACCGTACGGACAAGGCATGCAGTACTGGCATGCGGTGCATGGCACGTTGTTTACCGTTGTCATGATTTCAGCCGCCTTCTGCAGCATCTCCTGCTCATCGTCATTGAGCGGTACGATAGGCGAGAAGGTATTGATATTGTCTTCGAGATGCTCCATGCGGGTCATGCCGCTAAGCACATTAAGCACCTTAGGATATGTGCCGGTGAATCTGAATGCCCATGATGCTACGCTTGCTTCTGGGTCATGCTCCTTCATCATTGCCACAACAGCGTCTGGCACATTAGCCAGACGGCCGCCTAAGAGAGGTTCCATGATGACAACCGGTATGTTGCGCTTAGCCAGTTCTTCATACAGATATTCGGCGTCGGTGTTGCGCTTGTTCTGTTTTGTGGCATATCTCCAGTCGATGTAGTTCATCTGTATCTGCACGAAGTCCCAATGATATTTGTCGTGCATAGCCATCAGGATATCGAAGTTCTCCTTGTCTCCATGGAATGAGAAACCGAGGTTGCGTATTCTTCCTGCTTTTCTTTCCTCTACTAAATAATCGAGGACACCATTGTCAATGAATCGCTTCTGCGTGTTCTCTGCATTTCTGCCGAGGCTGTGCAATAGGAGGTAGTCAATATAGTCAGTCTGCAGCTCCTTCATTGAGTTGTGGTACATGGCGATTGACGCTTCCTTAGTCCACATCTCCTCAGAGAAGTTTGACAGCTTTGTC
>JAFPAS010000313.1 GCA_017424205.1 Prevotella sp.
AAGTACGGTGTTTATAGATGAGGCTTCGACAATTGGTTCGCTCAGCCCTGAATCCGTCAGCTTCGCTACGGCTCCAGCTTCGTCAATGAGGTCGACGGCTTTGTCTGGAAGGAAACGGTCATTGATGTATTTTGCGCTCTGTCGTACTGCTGCTTCTATTGCTTCGTCTTTATACTTCACTCCGTGGAATGCTTCGTATTCAGGACGTATGCCGTTAAGAATGTCGATGGTCTCTTCGACAGACGGTTCCTGAATATCTATTTGTAGGAAGCGGCGAACAAGGCTTTTGCTTTTTGAAAAATACCGATTGTACTCATCGTATGTCGTAGAGCCAATAAAGCGTATGCTGCCTTGCTCGAGATAAGGCTTGAGAATGTTAGAGGCATCCATAGAACCTTCGCCAATTTGCCCTGCGCCAACTAAGTTGTGAATCTCGTCAATGTAGATTATGGCATTGCCGTCGTTCTGGAACGACTCCATAATGTCCTTTATCTTATGCTCCATCTCGCCGCGGAATTTTGTTTCGGCAAGTATCGACTCGATATTGAAGACGTATATCTTACATTTCTTAAGACATTCTGGTACATCACCGCTGAGTATTCGCTGGGTTAGTCCATGCACCATTGCTGTTTTTCCTACACCAGGTTCACCGACGTATAAAGGATTATTCTTTTCTTTGCGGCACAGTATCTGAATGGTTCTTTCTATTTCTTTTTCTCTGCCAATCAGTGTTTTAAGCGCATGCGGATTGTCGTTCAGACATTGCAAAGAGTTTTTGTCTTGTCTGTAATCTTTACGATTAGTTCCGCTGCTGTGATTCTCAGATTTCGTAGAGTGTGGTTCTTCCCCTATCTCTCTGCTTTTTGCGAGTGAGTCTAAAGCCTTTTCTATGTCTTTTTTCTCTTTTTCATAGAGGTCTAGCTCATACAGGCTCACGACAGTACTGATGAATTCGGCTGTATAGCCATCAATTTCCTTGTTAAGTATGAAGCCTGCCCAGGATTCTTCAATCTCAAGCAGCGATACGATCATGTGTGTGACATCGAGTTCTACAGCGCTGCTGCCTGTGACGTGCATGAATGCTGTTTCAAGCAGTTCCATCATTAATTCAGACACATCGGGGTCATAGTCTTCAATATGTTTTGGCACAGATTCTATTTCGTCAAGCTGTAGTTTAAGCTTCTTCTTGACGTTTTCGGTATTGCCAAAGCGGTTTAGTGCTTCGCAGAATAAACTGTCATCGAGAAGTGCACATAGCAAATGCTCCGGCATGACAAACTCATGACGATAGCTTTGGCAGTATTTTAATATGTTATGATGCAGCGCAAACATGCGCTCTGTCATCTTTATTTCTGACATTCTTTTTTCAGATTAGTGTTATGTGTGTGTTTATTGCTCTGGCTCCATTGACAGACGTAGCGGGAAACCCTCTTCGCGTGCCATGGTTGTGGCTTTGTTTACCTTTGACAGTGCAATGTCGTAGGTGTATGTACCAACAACGCTTCTGCCAGAGTGATGAACTTGCAGCATTAGAGTCTTTGCTTCCGCAAGACTTTTAAAGAATACGGTTGTCAAAATCATGACAACGAAGTCCATTGTTGTAAAGTCGTCGTTGTGTATGATTACTTGGTATCGTTGCGGTTCACGTAGGTCTGTCCGCTGATACCCGCTTATTTTCAATGATTCTTTAGGCATAATGTTATGTTGTACGTTGTTGGTGGTTGGGGTGTGCTCAGTGTCGGATACCGTCATTGCATGCAGAAACTGTGCCAAAGATTCTGATGCGCATCTCAATTGTAGCGAGGATGAAAGAAGGAAGTATTCTGCTTATTATGAACACTCCCTTCTATGTCTGTCATGCGTTGCCTTTTTATGCGAATGTCAGGACGCTGTTGACGATTTCTTCTCTTGAAGAATATGCTGGCAGGATATATTATTCAACTACGAACCAGTTAGGTTTTGTTTCGTCGGCAAGGACTTTCTCAATGGTGTAGTCGTCAATATTCACCTGATGTGCCCATGTTACGCGCTGCGAGAGGTCAATCTGATTGCCGTCGTAGTCATAGTTGTCTGCTTCGCCATAGAATGCAGTCTTCTCGTTCTCAATGCGTCCCCAGTTATGCCATCCTACAGGATTGATAAAGTCGCCCATGGTACAACCTACAAAAACAGTCTGTGCATATGGACGCCATGGACGTCCGAGATATATGCCTTCCGTTATCTCCTTCTCTGCTGTGATGCGGCAGAAACGGAACACATATCCGTGGTCTCTGCCTTTTGGAGTTGATGCGGCTGTAAGATATCCTTTTCTCAGACAGTGAATGTGGCAGTTGTCGAAGAATGCTGTTGACGAACCGAAGATGAAATCAACCGTTCCTTCTATGTAGCAGTTCTTGTAAAGCTGTTTTGAGAGCTTGCCATAAGTATACAGCGTATCTTGGAAGCCTTTGAATTTGCAATTAAGGAAGATTGCTCTGTTGCCTGCAACAAACATTGCCACAGCCTGCCCTACAGGACCTGCTGTATTTGCGAAGGTGATATTCTCTGCGCGGAAGTCATTTCCGTAGACATAGAATGAAGACGAACCTGACGTTCCCATGTTCTCTCCGAATTTGTTTTTCTTCTGAGCGTAATCATCGTATTGTATTATGGTGGCATCGAAATTCTCTCCGAGGAGTGATATATTCTGCTTGCTTTCCGGTAGCACAACTTTTTCTTTATATACACCTTTAGAGACGAATATTCGTGTTTCAACCTTACGGTAGTCTGGTACGGCGTTGATAGCTTCCTGGATAGTCTTGAACATTCCGCTGCCGTCCTGTGCTACAATGAAATCAAACTTTTGCTTGTCTGCGTAGCCCGATAGAGCCATAAAGAACATGATTGCTAATGCTAATACTTTTTTCATAATATTCCTTATTTAATAGTTATTAATTATTTCTTTATAGATAAGTAATCTGTGGGGGGTAATTTGGCTTTAGTGGTTTACTTGTCCCGACCACTCCGCCTGTTTTACTTTTGACGGTAGGATAGGAGAGACGTGCTGTCTTGCTCTATCAGTATGGATAAAGCCTGAATGTTGTATCTGCCATTGTCCGACAGGTATTCTTACATGACGTCCTTGATGGGTTTGGTCTCCCGAAAGATGCCTGACTATATTCTGTCTGCCATCCTTATATTCCACAATTTCACATGTTGCAAGTCCGATACGTTCTCCATCTTGTGGGGTTGTGCCTTTTATTTTGTCCTTCTCGTATGTTATCACAATTCCGCTTCCTATGACAATATAGTCCTCTTTACCTTGACGTATGACAATGCATCCAACCTCAGGCCATGTGTCATCCTTCGCTCTAGGTTCCCATCCGAGTGAGTAGCTGTGTTTTATTGTCAGTCTGATGCCGTCTGCGGTGAGTAGTGATGTTTCTCGCAGGTCATTGTCGAGCAGCACGCCATAGATGTTTTCTGTTCCTTGATGTTCCAGAATTATATGCTCTGCTTGCTGCAGCAATCTGTAGCTTGCAACGAGTGGTGGTATTTCTTCTGTTTTTTGCGAGAATAGATTTAGTTGGTCGTCCTTCGTCAAGTCTTCTCTTGAGAGAGGAGTGACGCTTGGTTCGTTTTTCTTCGTTAACGTATAGTCCTCTATGCTAAAAGGACAGAATCCAATGGCATCATGCTCCCCGAAGGCATACAGTGCACGCACTCCGTCTTGATCTTCTAATCTTATCTCTGGTATAAAAAGAGGATTTTTCGTATTCGGCACTTCGTCATTAGGCATATGATAACGTGCAGTCCAATCGCGGAAGCCCTTGTCGTACAAGTCAAGTGCCATAATGTCAATGGATGGCGCTCCACATTTCCATATGTCAACAAGATGTGCCAGCGGTCCGCCTGAAGGATATTCGCCCGGTTTACGGTTTCTGCTATTTAGCGCAACGTTTACAAACATAGGCAGATTATATATTTCTCGTCCTGCAGCCGCAATTTGTTCAGCATAAACAGCGTATGTCCAAGCTTGAAAAATTTCTTCAGTATAAATACCATCGCCGAACATTTCGTGCCATGTTACACTTTCTGTTGTTCTCAGTTTCTTCTTGATATGTGGGTGTAAGTGTTTCTTGTTAGCTTTCAGATATTTTCTTAGAGCATCTGGCACATTGCTATTATAGAGTTTTGTGGCATCAGCCGAGTAGTCGCGTGGCACGTCAATCATCCCTATCTCGTTCTCCACTTGCATCATGATTACTGTCTGCTCGCTACTATCGTAGTCACGTATGAACTCCATTAGGCGGCAGAATGCCTTCTTGTCTGCCGAAAGCACATTAGCCGAAAGCGAACTCGCTTCCTCTACCGGTCTGCCATTCTGGGCGTGAGCCCTTGGGAAACGTTTTGTGTCACGCTTAAACCACTCTGGTGCGTAACAACTCATGCTGTTCTTCCATGCCCCGAACCATAGAAACACCACTTTAAGATTGTTATTCCGTGCTTCGTCTATTACGTTTTTTACAGTACAAAAATCAAATTGTCCTTCCTCTGGTTCAATCAGATGCCAGTAAGCTGGTACTAGCACAGTGTTAAGCCCCATTGCATTCAGCTTAGGAAATATGCGTTGACAGTCGGCAAGAGTCGTTGCCGAAGAATTTCCCAATTCTCCTCCAATTATAAGCATGCATTTTCCTTTCACCTCCAAATGAACAGCTTTTCCCTTGTTAATCAGCCGTGGCTGAGCATAGAGAGTCAAGGCAGAAGTTAGAAGTGTGAATACAGATAATATGAAAGTGCGTAGCATAAAGTTAGTTTGTTTTAGTTTTTGTGCAAAGATAGAGCAAACCGAACGCAATCAAGCTTGTTTGGAATTGCTGAGGTGCCGCCTAAGTTATGCAAAGTTAGTGCAAACCGAATGCAATCGAGCTTGCTTGAAATTGCTGAGGTGCCGCCTAAGTTATGCAAAGTTAGAGCAAACCGAGAGAAGAGAATGCTTGTATTCTTTTCCGAGGTGCCGCCTAAGTTATGCAAAGATACTTGTTTTTTCTGACATTCCATAGATTTATGTATAAGAAATCACAATTTTTATGATAAAAATAAACCATAGCGACATCTGTGCTTGCGTATATCTGAAAATTAAGTTAACTTTGCAAAAGATATAACCTAATGTATATACAATTTTATTCTTCCAAATACAATGTCCTGACTTCCCGAAATGCAATGAAGTCGGAATCTAAATTGTTTGGCTGCTAAACAGCAGTAAACTTCATTATAACTAACTATATATGAAACGAAATTTTATAATATTAGCATCATTCATCCTTATAGCCGTTCAGACTGTCTCTGCAAATGACGGTCATGGTTTATGGCTTAATATGAGACGCAACGAATCACCATCGGCTGTTGTGCTTGATAGTAAATCCTTGCTTACGAATAGCATAGCCCAGACCGCAGCTGACGAATTACGCACTTATTGGAAGGGCGATTCCGTGGTTCTGATGTTAGATAGTATGAATGTTGAAGCAGACGGATTTCGTGTCTCATGTCATGGCGGTAGGATAACACTGAGCTCACGTAATGCAAATGGATTGCTTTATGGAGCGTACGATATGCTTCGCAAGCAGGAACAAAATGGAGGTAGAAGCATACTCCATAAAGATACAACATACTGCCAAGTGCCAGACAATGCTCTCCGTATACTCAATCATTGGGACAATCCTGATGGCACGATAGAACGCGGATATGCAGGGCGAAGCATATTCTGGAAAGAAGACGGAATAGCAGACTTGAATGTGCTTAAAGAGTATGGACGTGCCTGTGCCTCGGTCGGTATCAATGCTTCGGTGCTGAATAATGTCAATGCAAAACCACTGATGCTCGGCAAGCAGAAACTGTCAGAAACAAAACGCATAGCTGATGCCTTGCGTCCATACGGTATAAAAGTATTCCTTGCCGTAAACTTCGCAACACCGAAGGTGCTCGGAGGCTTGCCGACAGCCGATCCTCTCGATGCTAAGGTGCAGGCGTGGTGGAAGAAAAAAGCAAAGGAGATTTATCGTATGATACCTGATTTTGGCGGTTTTCTTGTGAAAGCAAATTCAGAAGGAGAACCAGGGCCGATGGACTATGGTCGTACACATGTTGATGGGGCTAACATGCTGGCTGCTGCGCTGAAACCCTATGGCGGCATAGTCATGTGGCGTGCTTTTGTCTATGCACCATCAAGCAGCGACCGTGCGTCACAGGCCTACGATGAGTTCATGCCGTTCGACGGACAGTTTGCTGAAAATGTAATCATCCAGATAAAGAATGGTCCGATAGACTTCCAGCCTCGTGAGCCAGCATCGCCTCTCTTCTTCGCCATGAAGCATACAGCTATTATGCCAG
>JAFPAS010000029.1 GCA_017424205.1 Prevotella sp.
CAGAAGTCAGGTGCAGTATCTGCGTCAGATGATAAAGAAGGATGCATACTTCAAACCTTTCCGACATCTTATATCCGTGAATACCGTCGACGGATTCCAGGGGCAGGAACGCGATGTGATTATGATTTCGCTGGTGCGCGCTAATGATGAAGGACAAATAGGATTCCTGCGCGAACTGCGACGCATGAATGTGGCAATCACACGTGCGAAAATGAAACTGATAATACTGGGCGATGCGCCTACAATGACGCACCATCCTTTCTATAAGAAACTATATGAATATATTGAATCTCTCTAACCTCAGCATCGGCTACGGGAAAACCGTGATAGCCGAGGGACTGAATGGCGAACTGCATAGCGGCGAACTGACCTGTCTGGTGGGACGCAACGGCATCGGCAAGTCAACACTGCTGCGCACAATTGCAAGATTCCAGCCTGCGCTGGATGGCACACTGCAGATAGCGGGGCATGATATCAACACGCTGTCACGCCGCCAGCTCTCTATGCTCATCAGCATTGTCATGACAGCACGCCCAGAGGTTCAGATGATGACTGTGAGAGAGATTGTCGCACTGGGCCGTTCGCCCTATACTAATATGTGGGGGACTCTGAACGACAAGGACCGCAGCATTGTCTGCCAGTGCATAAAGGATGTCGGTGTAGAGCATCTGGCAGAAAGACGCATCAGCACGCTCTCTGACGGAGAATGCCAGAAGGTTATGATAGCAAAGGCAATGGCTCAGGAAACACCAATAATCATACTCGACGAGCCAACCGCTTTTCTTGACTATCCGTCGAAAGCCGACACCATGCAACTGATAAAGAATACTACTCAGAAGAGAGCGAATGCAGATACTGCATACCAGACTGCCGCCTTGCTTTCGACACACGACATGGATATGGCGCTACGTATGGCTGACAGACTATGGGTGATGACATCTGACAGAAGACTTGTCTGCGGCACTCTTGACGAGGTAAAGGATATATTAAAAGAAGAAAGACTAATGCCATGATGAAACAAACAAGACTAATAACATCCGTAATTACACTGATGGCTATGCTTTGCCTGTTTTCCGCATCTGCAAATGCTGGCAGCGGCAAGTGGCTGAGCGTGACTGCCGGCTGCGAAATAGCATACACAACACACGACACACCGAAGCAGCCAGCACTCGACTACAACGGGAAAAGAATGACTGTAGTATATCTAACAAATCTGGCATGCGAGAAGATAGGACGCGTGAGCAACGAAGAGAATATTCGATGGCTGCTGGATGAGGGCTATCAGGTGATAGAACTTGACTACGGGCATCATGCCATGACGGTGTCGCCATACATAAACCGCGACATCATAGCCATAAACAAGGCGCTCAACAAGGGAGAGTTCTGCGGCATGGAGAATATCTCCGCCGACCGAGCATATATCCTGTTTGAGGGCTACCGTATTCGCCGCGATGTGGCATACTGCAAGGACAACCCGACGGTATATAACTATCCAGAGGAATACAAGACCATGGAGGGTGACACGCTCTATATGGATATTGTCTATCCAGAGAATCCTTCACGCCGTGTGCCTACGATTTTATCATTCGCATATAGCAATAGCTACGCTGGCACAGCTGGCGAGGGATACACAGCGAAATATCGTCACAAGCGCATGTTCCTCGGATATACGCTTGCAATGTTCAACGACTCGTTTCTCGAAGGCGCACCGGCTGCTGGCATGGCATGGGCTATTGCTGACCATCCGAAATATTGCGACTGGGGACGCGGCAACCGCACCGACGGCAGACAGAAAGAGTTCGGGTCTATAGAGATTAATCCCGACGCAGCACGTAAGGTGCATGCAGCCATCCGTAAGTTGCGCTCCGAGGGAAGAAAACTGCGTCTGGGCAAAGACATTGCACTCTATGGCTTCTCAAGAGGCTCTACCGCAGCCTCGCTTGCCATAGGCGATGCTCCTCATAAAGAATGGACACGCCCGACTGACGGACTGAGCTGCAAGGGCAGCAGCAAAATACAGGCGGCATTGCTCGGACCAGGTGTGTTTGACTATGCAGCCATGTCTGAGTCAAGCCGCGAATACAAAAATATGACGACATACTGTTCTTCTGTCCGTGACAGCGCAGAGGCATGGCGTCAGCAGGGCGGAATATACAGTATAAAGCATAAGAGCGTGCCGTGCTTCCTATTCTACAACACTACAGACGATGCTGAATACGCCACACAGATGAAGCGTCTGACTGACGTGCTTGACAGAACTGGTTCGACATACGAAATGCTTACAGACTACGGCAAGGGACACTCTGTGCCGCAGGAGACTGATCATCTCAACCGTATGTACTGTTTTCTGAAGAAGTTAATGGGGAAATAAGAAGGTCAAATAGGAAAAACCGAACACACTATAGGAATTTTCCTCTTGACTGATTATTAAAAGTTCATTAACTTTGCAAACAGAAAATAAAAGGCAGGAGGCAGAAAGCAATATTACCGACAAATGCCGAAAGAAATTACAAACAACATAAAAAGC
>JAFPAS010000314.1 GCA_017424205.1 Prevotella sp.
ATCTCTGCCGAGCGGGAGCAGAATCGGCGAAGCCAATGGTTAAAGGTTAAGGTTTAATGGTTAATGGTGGTAATGTTTAACGTTTAAGGTTTAAGGTTTAATGGTTAATGGTGGTAAAGGTTAAGGTTTAATGTTTAATGTTTAATGTCCTCGTCAACTAAACAATCAACTTGTCTACTTGTTTACTAAAAACTTAAAGAACTGATGACTTCTTGACTCTAATAACTTTTGAATCTATAATATATAATAATGTATGGAACAGGCTGTAGAATTTTATCTTGATAAATATGAGGAGCGTCTGATGCATGACTTGCTTAGGAGGCTCAGTGAGAACGGATTACTTGAGAAGAGAGTAATGCTTAGTGATGATATTACTGACGTATGGACAGCAGTGGCACCAGACTATGTGGCTGACAGTGTGAAGGAGATAACAAAGTATCCTGATGTTGCGCTTGGCTGGGCTATGTATCTCGGCATGGCTGTAGCGCATTTCTGGGATGAAGACTGGACAAAATATTCAGCAAAGGATAATATCTATTTGTATCTGCGTGACAAGCGTGGTTATGACTATATGGACGAAGTGGTGAGAGGCGAGGTGCTTGGTCTTGCTGGCAGCGCATTTGATGAGATGGAGGAGACGGTGCGTTCATGTGCAGCATACGCTCAGTCGATGATCAGACATGAGAATGTCGAGCCGCAGAGTCCTATGGCATTCCATGTATATGCCCGCAGCATCCGCGTGCTGTATAAGTTGGGAGCAGCAATGGAACTGAAGACTCTGGGATATAAGGTGGAGAAAGTAAAAGAGTAACGTCAAAGCCGCAGGCTTCGTCATCATGAGCAGCGTACGTCAAGCGAAGCAAGGGCGCAGCTCTTGCCGCTTGGTGCGCGAACAGGTCATGATGGCAATTTTAATCTAAAACATTTTGTTGAGCGTAACCAATATATAGGTGTGAAGTAATCGAATAATAAGAATCAGTCGTTAAAAAAATATAAACAACATGTGGCGTAATGTTACTAATTCTTTTATTCTGAGAAAAAAGCGTAAATTTGCAGAAATAACGAGTTAACTAAAATCTAAAAATAAATATAATGAGTCAGATTAAAACATCAAAGATGACCAACTGGCGTTGGGTCATGTGCGCAATGTTATTCTTTGCGACAACGGTCAACTACATGGACCGTCAGGTACTTTCGTTAACATGGAAAGACTTTATCTCTCCAGAGTTTCATTGGACAGATGAGATTTACGGCTACATTACCGCTGCATTCTCAATTTTCTATGCTGTAGCAAATCTTTTCGCAGGAAAGTTTGTTGACTGGATGGGAACAAAGAAGGGTTATCTCTGGGCTATCGTTATCTGGTCTGTAGGTGCTGTTCTTCATGCTCTCTGCGGTTTGTTCACACAAGGCTGGATGGGTGGTGACTATAACTCTACTGCCGCTCTTGTTGGTGCTACAGGTGATGCTGCAGTTGTCATTGCGACAGTCAGCATGTATGCATTCCTTTTCTGCCGCTGTATTCTTGCTCTTGGCGAGGCTGGTAACTTCCCTGCAGCTATCAAGGTTACAGCAGAGTACTTCCCAAAGAAGGACCGTGCTTTCGCTACATCAATCTTTAACTCAGGTGCGTCAGTAGGTGCGCTTGCAGCTCCTGCAACAATCCCTCTTCTTGCCAAAGCATTCGGCTGGGAGATGGCTTTCGTTATCATCGGTGTGCTTGGTTTCATTTGGGCAGGTCTGTGGGTTTTCATGTATGACAAACCAGCAAAGTCAAAGTTTGTGAATGAGGCAGAGCTTCTCTATGTAAACCAGGATGATGCAGAAATGGCACAGCCTGTAGTAGAAGAGGCAGAAGAGAAGCAGATGAGCTATATGCAGGCATTCTCATATCGTCAGACATGGTCATTTATCTTCGGTAAGTTTATGACTGACGGCGTATGGTGGTTCTTCCTGTTCTGGGCTCCAGCATACTTCTCAGATCAGTATGGCTATACTTCAGACTCAGCAATGGGTATTGCGCTTATCTTCACTCTCTATGCAATCGTTACAGTACTGTCAATGTTCGGCGGTTATCTGCCAAAGCTGTTTGTTGAGAAGAAGGGCATGAACCCATATCAGGGCCGTATGCTTGCTATGCTTATCTTCGCATTCTTCCCAATCCTTGCGCTCTTCGCACAGCCAATGGGTCAGTACAGCGCATGGTGGCCATGTATCATCATCGGTTTCGTAGGTGCAGGACACCAGGCATGGTCTGCAAACATCTTCTCTACAACAGGTGATATGTTCCCTAAGTCAGCCGTTGCTACAATTACTGGTATCGGTTCAATGGCAGGTGGTCTTGGTTCATTCCTCATCAACATGGGTTCTGGTAAGCTCTTCACTTATGCAGAGCAGCAGGGCGCAGCATTCCAGTTCATGGGCTTCGAAGGCAAGCCTGCAGGCTACATGATTATCTTCTGCATCTGTGCAGTGGCATATCTCATCGGCTGGTCAGTAATGAAGCTGCTTGTTCCTAAGTATAAGCCAATCGTTCTTGACTAATAATTAAGAAAAATATAATTAAATACGGGCGCATCGTTAGCGATGCGCCCGTATTTTTTTTAGTGAATATTAGAGGATGTCAGAGGACACCAGAGGAGGGGGTGGGTGAAGTCTGAGAATTATATCAGGACATCAGTAACCTAGTTCCTCGCCTACGATTATAACTGTATGTCTGCCTTTTGGTGAATTGCGCAGGAAATGAATATGGTTGCAGATGCAGTCGGCAGAGTTGCAGTTATGGCATGTTCCGTCGATAGAGCACGGTGTGTTCAGCGAGAATCGAGCAGTGTTTGTTGGAGCTGCAGTTGATCTTGCTCTCTTGAGTGCAGCCTCTGCATCCTGGCACACCTTGTTAATGCCAATGACAAAGATGACATTCTTTGGTCCGAAGGTTATAGCCGCTACACGGTTTCCGTTTCCGTCAATATTTACAATGACACCATCTTCGCTTATTGCGTTAGCACTTGAAAGAAAGAAGTCTGCAGAGAACGTCCTTCTGTAAATTTCGTTTACCGCGTCTCTGTCTGGAGCTTTGTCGCGGTCAAGCAGTTCATAGATATTGCTATCGTAGAGAGCCTGTATCAGTCCCATGTCGCGAAGAGTCATGGTTCCGCCCCATGTCACGCTGCTGCTCTCTGGCATGAGTTGCATAACTTTCTCTATGGCTTGTTGTGAGTTGCTGCAATAGAATGCATTGAAGTTTCTCCGCTGCAGATTCTTGACAAGTTTCGTTCCGAGTTTCTCGTTTCTAATTTCTTTAGGAGTCATAATATTTATTATTTAAGTGTTGCTAAATGATATTACTGTGGCTGAAGACATTGCTGTGAAGTTCTAAGCTTCAGGTTGCATTCCGATATTATGCGCTTCGAAGATAGGTTTCCTATATTGCGTTTCTGTCTCCAGTCCGAACCAATATCCCTGTTGTTTGTCGTTGCTGATCGGGAGGAAACAAAGTTTCAGATTGTCAGAATATGTGCCCTTGGTGATGTGCCATTTGTCTGGCGGTGTAATGCGCTTAGTCTGTATGCGTTCTGCCGGTTCTTTCTTTAAGGATAGCCCTGCTCTAATCCATGCTATGACCACCAGTGTAGAGTACTTTGGGAAATGCTCGCATACAAATTTGTAGAGCAATAGCCCTCTCTTC
Source organism: Prevotella sp. (assembly GCA_017424205.1). Taxonomy (GTDB): domain Bacteria; phylum Bacteroidota; class Bacteroidia; order Bacteroidales; family Bacteroidaceae; genus Prevotella. The sequence goes on from JAFPAS010000314.1 coordinate 3,689, forward strand.
TCTATGCTCATAGGTTGGTCGATGAGCATGAGTTCTGTTAAGTGTTCAAGGAAAAGAGGTATGAAGTTCTGCTCGGCAAGCATTATATCTCTTGTCACCTCCTGCCATGCCTCGGTGTTGTAATAAGCGTCAAGCAATCTTGAGAGACGTCGTGCCTGCTGCATTTCAGCAGCCGATATATATGGAGTCTGTATCACCTCATATGGCGGCATTGGTGAGAATTGTAACCCATACTTGTCGGCATCATGTCTTATGGCAGTGCCTGGTAGCATTTTTAGCGATTCTAACTGTATTTCACCTGCGCAGCATTGTGCAAGAGTATGCACATCGCGCATAATCTCGTCATAGGAGTATAGTGGTAGGCCTGCAATCAAGTCGGCATGAGTGACTGTATTGTCAAGTGAGCATAAAAAGTTCAGTCCTTGCAGTGTTTTCTCTATACTGCCTTTTCTGCCACAAGCTTCCAGCACATTTTCATTAAGGCTCTGTATTCCTGCCTCAAGGTGTAGCAAACCATCAGGCAGGTTTCGCAGTATATCCTTCAGGCTGTCAGAGAGCAGTGCAGGATGAATCTCAAGATGAAAACGCATGTGCGGATGGAACTCAGCGAAGAGTGCCAGCAAGTCGGCTGCGTAACGGGCATTGTAATTAAAGGTGCGGTCGAGCACTCGCACATCGCGTATGCCGTGCTGATGTATGTTGGTGAGCCGGCGTCTGACCTCGTCTATGCTGATGTTTCTCACAGGTTTCTCTCCACCGCTGACACAGAAGGTGCAGGAATTGAAGCATCCGCGGGTTGTCTCCAGTTGCACGAAGGGTTTTCC
>JAFPAS010000030.1 GCA_017424205.1 Prevotella sp.
AGCTTCAGAATGCAGAAGGTCAGCAGTTCCCAGGTTTGGTGCTTTCTGTAGGCGATATGGTCCGCATTGACCTCAATCATCCTTTAGCTGGCAAGAATCTACATTTTGTAGGCAAGGTTCTTGAGAAGGAAGAAACATCAGCTCAGGAGATACAAGCCATGATAGCCCATATGACAGGACAAGGCGGCTGTGGTGGCTGTAATTGTGGCAGCGACTGTGGCAGTTGCAGTGGCGGTTGTGGAAATTAATTTTTCCACAACAGGTCATATTGATTTTCTGTACGCATAATGTCCGTTACAATGTTTCGGATTTTATGTTATATGATTATATACGTCTGTAGCAAGTATAATTCTGTAATAAGAGTCGTAAAATTAGGTGAGAATAGAGTTGAACGTCTATGTCTAATAGTATAGGAACAATATTTCGGCTGACAACCTTTGGTGAGAGCCATGGTGTGGCTATAGGCGGTGTTGTTGATGGTATGCCTGCGGGAGTTGATATTGATATATCCTTTATTCAGCAAGAATTAAATAGGCGACGCCCTGGGCAAAGTTCGATAACGACTAGCCGTAGTGAGTCAGACCGTGTAGAACTGTTAAGCGGAGTGTTTGAAGGAAAGTCAACAGGCGCACCTATAGGATTTATTGTTTATAACGAGAATCAGCATTCGTCTGATTATGACAATATGCGCGATGTTTTTCGTCCTTCGCATGCAGACTTTACCTATCAGCATAAGTACGGCATTCGTGATTATCGTGGAGGTGGCAGAACATCTGCTCGAATAACCCTGAGTCGTTGTGTTGCTGGCGCTCTTGCAAAGCTTGTATTACTTCAATATGGCATTAATATCACAGCCTACACGATGCAGGTTGGAAATATTAGCATTGGCTGTGACTATAGAGATTACGACCTATCTGTAGCAGAAACAAATGCTGTTCGATGTCCTGACACGGTCAAGGCAGCAGAGATGGAAGAGCTGATAAAAGAGGTTAAGGCAGACGGTGACACCATTGGAGGAATTATACAATGTGTTGTAAGAGGATGCCCTGTTGGGCTTGGCTCTCCCGAGTTTGATAAACTTCATGCCGTTCTTGGTAAAGCTATGCTTAGTATTAATGCCGTGAAAGGTTTTGAATATGGTGAAGGCTTTGCAGGTGTAACCCAGCGTGGCTCAGAACAGAACGACCTCTTCTGTATAGACTCTGAGAACAATGTCCGAATGCAAACGAATCATAGTGGAGGTGTGCAGGGCGGTTTGTCAAACGGAGAGGACATAGTCTTTCGTGTTGCCTTCAAGCCAGTTGCCACATTACTTCGAGAACAGCCGACGATAGATAAGTTAGGTAATGCAACTACTTTGCTTGCACGAGGACGTCATGATCCATGTGTTCTTCCACGTGCTGTGCCTGTTGTCGAGGCGATGGCTGCCATGGTGATACTTGATGAATTGCTTATTGACAGATGCGCGAGAAAAGAGTCTATATAACAGAGTATAGATAATAGACGATGGAGTGTAGATAACTGATAAGGGGCAAAGGTGAAAACCATCATTAATACTTTTGTGTAATTGTTCACTTGTCTATTTTGGCTATGTAACCGAGTAACCCGTGTAACCTGTTAATGAAGAACGTTGGGTATCGACGAGAATGCCAACGAGAACTATCAACATGTTTACTAGACAGCTTGACTATCAACTTGTCAACTCGTTTACTTGTCTACTCGCCAACTTAATAAATAACTTGTCTACTCGTCAACTTAACTATCAATTTGTCAACTATATACATTTTTCATGATAGAATTAGATGTAGAAATTACGGAGAAAGCGTATAGCCGCAGAATAAATCGTGCTACGCTTGAGAAAATCCATAAAGGAGTGCACAATTATATTATTGTTGCACGCAGATTTCGTGATGTTAACTATACAGCTAAGCGTCTGGCAGAAGATATAGGTACAAATACTCGTTATTTGTCAGCAGCCATACGTTTCTATTATGGTAGCAATTATTCTGAGCTTGTCAATAAGCTTCGTGTAGAAGAAGCTAAGCGAATGCTCTCTGACGCTGATACGACAATGACGATGGAAGAAATATCATATTCGGCAGGTTTCGCCAATCGTCAGAGTTTCTATACTGCTTTTGATAAATATTGCGGAATGACTCCGAAGAAATACAGGCATGACATCCTTGCACGTAATGCAGATGAAGCCTTCGAGCTAATCATTGAATAATAACGTAAAGATGCATATACCAGGAACTGTAAATCAGTATGATAGAGCCATGCTGGTTTGCGGTTTTTGTTTATTAGCTTGCAGTAGGATGCAGACAGATGTTTTGTGCTGTCAGCATTGATGGAATGCCATGTTAGTGTATTGTCAGTCAATTTGTTACTGATATTGTATATAGCATCCAGCAGTGAAAATATGCATTGTAAAATAAATAAACATACAAGATGGAAAGATTTGCAGACATAGAAATACTAAGATATGAGCTGACAGGCTTTGACAAGCTTAGTTTACGTGAGAAACGATTAGTATACTGCCTCTCGCAAGCTACACTGTGGGGACGTGATATCACGTTCGACCAGTATGGAGCCTATAATCTGAAGATAAGGCAACTTCTGGAATGCATATATACATATTTCGGAGAAGAGAAATGCGGTGATGAAGACTATGCCCATCTGGTTGTGTATCTTAAGCGCATATGGTTTTCAAATGGTATACATCACCATTATAGCGGTATGAAGATACAGCCAGGCTTCAGCCGTGAGTATTTTGTACGTCTCGTAAAGTCAATACCTGCAGAAAAGAATGCTCTGCTGGAAACAACCAACATAGACGTTCTGCTTGGCGAACTCCTTCCTGTGATGTTTGACGAAGATGTGATGCAGCAGCGCGTAAATCATTCAGATGGCGAAGACCTTGTAGCCACTTCTGCAAGCAATTATTATGAAGGAGTGACAGATGCAGAAGTGCAGGCTTATTACAACGAGAAGAAACAGGCAGACGATAAGCCATCGTGGGGTCTCAACTCACGCCTGTCTAAGAAAGACGGAGTCTTGTGTGAAGAAACCTACAAGATAGGCGGTCGTTATTCTGACTGCATAGAGCAGATTGTCTTCTGGCTTGACGAAGCCCGAAAGTATGCAGATGACAGCAAGCAGGAACAAGTAATCAATCTCCTTACCCAATATTACCGCACAGGCGACCTGTCAATCTTTGACGAATATTCTATATCATGGGTGTCGCAGACAGAAACAGCAGTTGATTTCATCAACGGTTTTATAGAGGTTTACGGTGATCCGCTTGGCATAAAAGGCACATGGGAAGGCATCGTACACTATAAAGATATTGAAGCCACAGAGCGCACACAGACATTATGCAGCAATGCCCAGTGGTTTGAAGACAACTCGCCTGTTGACCCACGCTTCAAGAAGAGTGTCGTTAAGGGAGTAACAGCCAATGTTGTATGTGCAGCTATGCTTGGCGGTGAAGAGTATCCTTCAACAGCCATAGGCATAAATCTGCCTAATGCCGACTGGATAAGAGAGCAGTATGGCTCAAAGTCTATCACGATTTCTAACATTACGGCAGCCTATAGTAAAGCGTCTAAGGGCAACGGATTCAGACAAGAGTATATCGACGACGAAGAGATGCTCGCCCTTATAGATAAGTATGGTCATCTGACAGACGACCTGCATACCGATCTGCACGAATGTCTCGGACATGGTTCGGGACGTCTCTTGCCAGGTGTTGCTGCAGATGCCCTAAAGTCATACGCCTCAGCGATAGAAGAAGCACGAGCAGACCTATTCGGACTCTATTATATGGCAGACGAGAAGATGATAGAGTTAGGATTGCTTCCTGACAGCGAAGCTTACAAGGCGCAATACTATACCTATATGCTCAACGGTCTGCTCACCCAGTGCGTCCGCATACCATTAGGCGAAGATATACAGGAAGCCCACATGCGCAACAGAGCTTTGATAGCCCGCTGGGTGTATGAACATTCTGACGGAG
>JAFPAS010000315.1 GCA_017424205.1 Prevotella sp.
CAAGAAACATGGTGTAACTAAGGTAACAATGCTCAGCCACCGCCCGTTATGGGTCTGGTGGTTGGGCGGTTTTGTTATAGTCGTGTTATATATCTGGGCATTCTGGTATTTCTTTGTGTCACCGACAGCTTTCAGATGGCAGGCGCTATATGGGGATGAAGATTATCCTGAAGGTTATGAGATTCATGGCATAGACATATCACACTATCAAGGCGATATAAACTGGCGTCTGCTACGCACTGCCAATATTGACAAATGTCCGATTCGGTTTGTCTTGATAAAGGCTACAGAAGGAACAACAATTCTTGATGAAAATTTCGAAGACAACTTTTATCAGGCTCGTGAACATGGATTTATTAGAGGAGCATATCATTTCTTCAGCAAGCGATCGTCTGCCAGAGACCAGGCATACTTCTTCCTTGAAAATGTGCCTCTTGAAGAAGGCGACCTTCCGCCAATTCTTGATGTAGAGCATAAGCCCAAAGACAGGACAGTAGAGGAGTTTCAGCGAGACGTGCTCACCTGGCTACATATTGTTGAGAACAAGTATCATGTGAAGCCAATAATTTATACTTATTATAAATTCAAGGAGAACTATCTTGCAGACGAGCGTTTTGATGACTATCCCTATTGGATAGCACACTACTATGTTGACGTGATGCAATACTCCGGACCATGGAAGTTCTGGCAGCATACAGATGCCGGGCGCGTAGCGGGCATAGAGGGAGAAGTAGACTTTAATATATACAATGGGTCGTTCTATGACCTTCAGCAGTTATGTCTGAAATAAATTATACATAATAGGAATGACAGATTTAGCTATCTTTCAAGGTAAAAAGGCGGCATACTACACATTAGGATGCAAACTCAATTTTGCCGAGACATCTACTTTTGCAGAGCGTCTTAGCCAACTTGGCGTACGAACTGTCAGAAAAGGCGAGTCTGCCGATATATGTATTATCAATACTTGCTCTGTGACAGAGGTCGCTGACCATAAATGTCGTCAGCAGATCAATAAGATGGTGCGCAACCATCCTGATGCTTTTGTCCTCGTCACAGGATGCTACGCACAGTTGTCACCAAACCGTGTGGCAGAGATGAAAGGCGTAGACTTGGTGTTAGGTGCTAATGAAAAAGCACATCTGATAGAGCATCTTGCTGAAAAGATGTCAGGGAGAATGACGGAGAAGGTGCTTTGCGAAAAAGTCAAGGACATTCGTTCTTTTGCCGCTTCATGTTCTAAAGGAAACCGTACGCGTTATTTCTTGAAGGTACAGGATGGCTGCAATTACTTCTGCACCTACTGCACCATACCTTATGCAAGAGGAAACTCCCGAAACGCCTCTATCGAATCGTTGGTTGCACAGGCAGAAGACGCTGCACGCTGTGGTGCAAAGGAGATTGTTATAACAGGCGTGAATATAGGCGATTTCGGACAGACCACAGGCGAGTCATTCATCGATTTAGTGCGTGCCCTTGACACAGTAGAGGGCATAAAGCGCTATCGCATTTCAAGCATAGAACCCAATTTGCTGACAGACGAACTGATAGACTACTGCTCAACGTCACGTTCTTTCATGCCGCATTTCCATATTCCGCTGCAGTCAGGCAGCGATGAGGTGCTCCGCTTGATGCATCGCAGATACGATACAGAGCTATTTCGCCATAAGATAGAATATATCAAGGAGAAAATGCCTGATGCATTTATCGGAGTAGATGTTATGGTTGGCTGTCGCGGTGAGACGCCAGAGTGTTTCGAAGAGTGTTACGAGTTTATTGAGTCGTTAGATGTGCAGCAGCTGCATGTCTTCCCTTATTCGGAACGTCCAGGCACCCAGGCCCTCAACATACCGTATATTGTTTCAGATAACGAAAAGAAAGAACGTTCGCAAAGACTTCTTCAGTTATCAGACGAAAAGCTACACTCTTTCTATAGCCGCCACATTGGCGAAGAGGCAGAAGTGCTCGTAGAGCGTGCCACCCGCAACAAGCCAATGACAGGCTTCACCCCAAACTATATCCGTGTGGAAATGCCCGACGGCTTAGACTACACCGAATATGACAATAAACTTGTTCGTGTACGCTTAGAAGAGTATAATAAAGACAATAACGCGCTGAAAGGAGTTTTGATATGAGCATTTCGGTCATAATACTCAATTGGAATGGCAGTGCCATGCTGCGCAAATATCTGCCTTCTGTCGTAGCCTGCACTCCTGATGCCGAGATTATCGTTGCTGATAATGGGTCGACAGACGATTCGCTCACTCTTCTGGCAGAGCAGTTCCCGACAGTCCGTATCATCATCCTCGATAAGAACTATGGATTTGCCGAGGGCTACAATCGTGCAATAGCCGCTGTTGAATCGGAATATGTTGTGCTGCTTAATAGCGATGTCGAAGTGACACCACATTGGCTCGCTCCCCTTGCTGAATATATGCATGCAAATCCTGATGTCGCAGCATGCCAGCCTAAGCTCCTTTCGTATACCGATAAGCACGCCTTTGAATACGCAGGAGCAGCGGGAGGATACCTTGACAGTTTCGGATATCCATTCTGTCGCGGACGAATCTTCTCTACAGTTGAAACAGATAGCGGACAGTATGATACGAACGCTGACATCCATTGGGCCACAGGCGCATGCCTTATGGTTCGCCGTAAGGTCTATGTTGATTGCGGCGGGCTTGATGCACGCTTCTTCGCCCATAACGAAGAGATTGACTTATGCTGGCGTATGCGCCTGTTTGGTCATCGCATAGTGTGCGTGGCGCAGAGCGCTGTCTATCATCTCGGAGGTGGAACACTGCCGCAGGGCAATCCGCGCAAGACATTCCTTAACTTCCGCAACAATCTCCTGATGCTCTACAAGAATCTGCCTGCTGACAGACTCGACCACGTCATGCGCTGGCGCTGGCTGCTCGACCATGTTGCCGCATTACAGCTCCTGCTTACAGGAAAGATGGACGATGCTAAGGCCATTATGCGTGCAAGACGCGAATTTAATTCATGGAAGAAAGACTACAAATCTGTGCGTGAAGACATACAGATGCGTGCAACGTCAGTGTCAGGACAGCGCAAAGATTCTCCAGCGATGCTGGCAG
>JAFPAS010000316.1 GCA_017424205.1 Prevotella sp.
ATAGTCTGTTGTTCCCTCGTATGCCATGAGCGCCGTGAGCTGCATGTCCTCGCAGGGGTAGATATTGTCGCGGAAGAAACGGCTGTGGCGGGCGTAGCAGCGGCGGAAGGCATCGTTGCGGTACATGGCTGTGCAGAGGTGTACTGCCGGACGGTATCGCTGCGACAATACTCTCGCTGCCATCTCAGCGCCTTCAGCAGGTCTGGTATCGTAAGGATACTCCGCAGCAGGCATGATGCTGCCGGTCTGTTCGCAGCGCACATCATAGTCAGTGTGCAGCATGACACACTGCGGATGCTCTTCCATGTATCTGCGCTGGCGTTCAAGTTTTGTGGTGTCGGTCCATTCGTCGTCGCCGGCAAGGTCGGCAATATACTTTCCGCGAGCCATCAGCAGACAGTCGAAATAATTCTCCTCCACACCTTTGTTACGCTCGTTGCGGATATACCTGATTTGTTCAGGATATCGGCTGGCATAGTCGCGGCAGATATCTGCGGTGCGGTCAGACGAACAGTCGTCGCCAATAATGATTTCTACGCCCCACTCACACTGCTGACGCAGTATGCTGTCGAGCGCACGTCCGATGGTCTGCTCCTGATTGTAGGTGCAGACAACAACAGAGATGATATTGCGGAAAGTTTCTTCCATACACACATATAACGTATGAAAGGTAGAAAATATTTTATCTAACTTGCCGATATTCAAGAAAAAAGATATATATTTGCAGAATATTTGCTGTTGGAAAACAATTCATGAAAAAATATATATTGATAAATATAGTTCTCGGCATGCTCCTGAGCATCTGCTTTTCTGCCTCCGCGCAAGACTACAGCAAGATGTCAAGCATGGTGAGGCGCATGGCTTACGACTGCCGTTTGTCTGGCAAGAAGCAGCTTCCTATGCGACAGAAAGCAGCTTCTTACGCAACAGCAAGCAGCGTAAGACAACAGAGCATGACGGCTTTCGTGCGCTGCGCTGACACTGACGTTCTGCGTAGCGAGGGATGCCGCATTCTGGCGTCGTGGGACGACATACACATTGCTACTGTGCCGCTGAAGGCTATCGCTCCGCTGTCAGAGCGCCGCGAGGTGAAACGCATCGAGGCGGGCATGTCGTGCAGCATGGCTGCCGACACAACGGCAAGCATTGCACGTGTCACCGACGTGTGGCAGCAGACGGTGGCTGGCGTGCCGCTTGACGGCAGCGGGGTGGTCATGGGCGTCATGGATGTGGGCTTCGACCTTACACACCCTACATTCTACTCACGCGACATGAGCCGCTATCGCATCCGCGCCATCTGGGACCAGCTCGACTTCTCTTCAGCCGGACAGCCATACACTGGCACCGACACGATATACGTAGGACGCCAGTACACCACAGAGAGCGAGATTCTCGCCAAGGCATATACTGCCGATGCCGGTATATGCACTCACGGCACTCACACCGCCGGAATAGCGGCTGGCAGCGGAACGGAGGACGGGAAGACATGGCGATACAGCGGCATGGCACCTGAGGCTGACCTGTGTCTTGTGGCAAATCTTGTGAGCGACAATATCAGCCTCATCAGCGCTGACAGCGTAAATCTCTACACCAACGCCACGGATATGCTCGGATTCAAGTATATATTCGACTATGCGGCATCTGTGGGCAAGCCATGTGTCATAAACTTCAGCGAGGGATCGCAGGAAACATTCTACGACACACAGCTATATAACGAAGTGCTGGCGAAGCTTGTCGGACCAGGACGCATCATCTGCGCAGCCGCTGGCAACGAGGCATGGAAGCAGACGCACTTCAGCAAGCCGCTGGGTGTGGAAGAGGCTGGCGCATTCATCCTTGGCTCTGAGAGGACGGCATTCTACTTCATGCGCTCTGACAAGCCGGTGAACATGACAATGTCGTTCTACTACTCGCCTGACAGCACACTGATACAGCGTACATACGACACCGCACCGCTGGCAGCACACGGCGACTCAATACTGACTGACAGCATCGACATCAATGGCGACAGATATACGGTCATGATAACATGCTACCCGTCATGCTACAACGCAGAGCAATGGGCTACGGAAGTGTGCCTGACCGACACCATACGTGCCATAAACAACCAGGCAGCACCTGTCGCGCTGAAGGTGCACGGAGCAGACAACGCCATCGACGTGTTTGCATACATCGGACAATTCGCATCAAACGGCATAGACCCTTCGCTGAAAGACTACGACAACACGCACAACATACTCTTCCCGGCTTCTGCTCCTGACATCATCTGCGTAGGCGGAACGGGATATACGACACAGCACACCAATATCTACGGCGAGACTATGGTGAGCAACGTGGCAGAGAAAGGCAACCGCATGGCTTACAGCAGCATCGGTCCGACAAGAAGCGGACTGACCAAGCCTGATGTCATGGCACCCGGACAGAATGTTGTGTCGGCATACAGCAGCCGATATTATGAGGTGAAACATGAGGCTGCCGACATCAGATGGAGCGTGAGGGAGTTCAGCCACAACGGCAGGAAATATCTGTGGACATCAAACTCTGGCACATCAATGGCTGCGCCTGTCGTGGCTGGTGTCGTGGCGCTGTGGCTGCAGGCATGCCCTACTCTCTCGCCAGCACAGGTCATGGATGTCATTGCCAACACGGCTGTGAGAAAGCATGCTGACATGGAATATCCGAACAACCTATACGGCTACGGAGAAATAGACGCTGCGGCTGGACTTAAATACATTGAGCGCGTATATACCGGAATACAGAATATTTATGACGATAACAGCAACATCAACGGCAACATCAACGGGAAGGCTATATACGACCTGTGCGGCCGACGACTCAAATCGATGCCTGCAAAAGGCATATTCATTGTTGGCGGCAAGAAGGTGGTGAGATAGCAAGTAAGTATTCTGCTCCACATCATAACTCCCGAAACTAAATTCTATAAAATAACCATATTATTCACTAACCAAAAATGATTAAGATTTCAAGATTTCTTTCTTTCATCATCTTCATTGCTCTTTCTGCTGTCAGCGCACAGGCTGCTGTAACTGAGGCAAAGGGATGGTTTGAAGCGGCTTACGCTCAGTGGGAACCAGTTAGCGGCGCGGCTGACTATAACGTGTATATTGCACCAGAGGGTGGCGAATACACCCAGCTCGACAAAGAGCTCGTGCGCAAGTATCCTTCATACTATCGTGCTGACGCCGTAGGTCTGAAGGCTGGCTCTTACACCATGAAGATTGTGCCTGTAGACGCAGCGAAGGCTGAGATGACTGCTGCTGCCATGACAACAGCTGCGCTGACCGTAAAGGCGCACGACCGTGCAGGTTTTGCTCATGTCGGCATGAGCGGAGGCATCGGTGCATACAAGAACGACGGTACGCTGAAAGACGGTGCTAAGGTGATATACGTCTGGGCGGACAATGCCAGCACAGTGTCAACTGTCGTGACCGTGGGCAGCGGAAAAACACAGACTGCCGTAGGCATGCAGGACATCATCTATCTCTATCAGAAGGGATATGACAAGACTCCTATTGCCTTCCGCATCATCGGTACAATCAAGAAGGAGAATATGGACGAGCTGGGCTCAAGCGCTGAGGGTCTGCAGATTAAAGGCAAGAATGGATATGCTGACATGCCTATCACTATCGAGGGCATAGGCATCGACGCTGCCATCTCTGGCTTCGGCATTCTCTGCCGCAGCGTGAAGGGTGTGGAGCTCCGCAACTTCTCTGTGCAGCTGTGCATGGACGACTGCATCTCGCTCGACACCGACAACTCTAACATCTGGATTCATAACATGGACTTCTTCTATGGCAACACCGGCGGCGACGCTGACCAGGCGAAGGGCGACGGAACAGTAGACATCAAGAGCGGGTCAACTCACATCACCATGTCTTACTGCCACTTTATCGACTGCGGCAAGGCATCACTCGGCGGCATGTCGGGCGAGACAACAAGCCTGTGGCAGACATTCCATCATAACTGGTTCGACCACTCTGACTCTCGTCATCCACGCATCCGCGCCATGTTCTTCCATGTATACAATAACTACTACGACGGCATCTCAAAGTATGGCATCGGCGCAACATCAGGCGGTTCAGCGTTTGTTGAGAGCAACTACTTCCGCAACTGCAAGTATCCTATGCTCATTTCAAAGCAGGGCACTGACGCTGAGGGCGACGGCACATTCTCTGGCGAACCAGGCGGTGTGATAAAGGCGTATGACAACGTGATACTCAATCCACGCAAGGTGCAGTACTACAACGGCTCGCAGACTGACGGCAAATGGGACGCTGTGCTCGCATCATCACGCGAAGAAAGCATCAGCGCAAAATGCTACTCTGGCGGCACAGGATATAACAACGAGGCTGACCAGGCGGCTCGCTCGCAGTATATCGAGTTCTCGCTCGACAAGGCTGCTGATGTTCCTGCCATCGTTAAGGGCTGGTATGGCGCAGGACGCATGGGACACGGCGATATAAAGTGGACATTCAACAACTCTGTGCAGGATGAGAACTATGACGTTATCAGCGACATGAAGAGCATGCTGCAGCAGTACAGATCAACTCTCGAAGGCTTCGCTGACGGCACAGCAATCAAGAACGGCGGTGCTACACAGACTGTCGACGCAGGCGACGGCAAGGGCATCGACCCTGCTGTCAACGACGCATACGTTCCGTCATACGCAGGAGGCGGAGGTAGCGGAACAGTGACTGCCGGCAACTACGTCATCGGCTCTTCGGCTGATTACTTCTGGACCATCGCTGACAATGCGGCAGCCACTGAAGCGCTCATCGCCGACGGCACTATCTCGCTCAGCGACGGCTCTTCGTTCCAGACAACAAAGAACGTGGCTGGCGGCGACGGCACAGTATATTCTGACAAGATTGGCTCGCTCAGCCTTGCAAAAGAGGGCGGCCACGCCACATTCTATCATGCTTCAGGCATACACACACTCAACGTCTACATGGCACGCACTGGCTCGTTTGCTGGCGAGATACAGGGCAGCAACGACGGCGCGGCATTCACAAAGATTACTGACTACAGCGGCAAGAAAGGCATCATCGAAGAGAGTGTCACTCCTGCCACTCCTTACAAATACATACGCGTCATCAACTCATCGACTGGCTCGCTCAATATCCAGGGCATCAAAATAGCCATTCCGGGCGAGGGCGGAGAAACTCCTGATACGCCTGACACTCCTGACACACCGCAGTTGAGCAATGACGCTTCTGCCACATTCACTCTCAACGGCAGCAGCATTGCCATGTCTGGCACATCATACACACTCTCTGTGCCTTTCGATGCAACGGAGACTCAGTACACCATTGGCGTGACTCCTGCCGAGAAGGCTACACTGAGAAGCGTGACTGGCGCAACAGAGACTGCCGGAGCATACGTCATCAGCGCACCAGCACCTGGCGAGACAGCCACTGCCACATTCACCATCGTGGCGGAGAACGGCACAACTGTCAAGACATACACCGTCAATATAGCGAAAGGTGTTGACCCTGCCACTCTCCCAGCATCTGAAATATGCCACTTCCTCGACAAGGCTCCATCACTCAGCTACGTCACAGTGAGCGGCAACTACTCTGACTCTAAGGGTTCGGTGACACACAACGGTACAGAATACGGCATGTGTCTGAAGATTGAGAGCGCTACAAACATCACCATCACTCCGCCTGCAAACAGCAAGGTGACACTCGTGTTTGACGGAGCAGGCAAGCGTTTCAAACTCGACGGCGAGACACTGACTACCGGAGCCGACGGCAAGTACGCCTTCGACGCTACTGGCGGACAGACATACACGCTAACAAAGGGCGACTCGATGAATCTCTTCCTCATCATCTTCGAGCAGGCATCATCTACCGGCATCACCCTTACACCTGCCCAGCCAGCAGCACCAGCAGCCATCTACACCATCGACGGCAAGCGTGTTAACAGCATGCAGAAGGGCGGCATATACATCATCGGCGGAAAGAAAGTCGTTATGTAGCTCTAACACACATAGTCAGTCATAACTGACAACATAATAAACAGCGAGGGATGCATCCGAACATTTGCGGACGCATCCCTCGCTTCTGTTTTAATCATGAAAGAGCAAAGAGCAGAGCTATAGGCGCAGATATATGGTAGCAGCTATCGGTATAGTTATAAATAGAAACAGACCGAGAGGAAGAGCGTAGCGAACAAAAAGTATCAATTATGACATCAATAAAAATAAAGTTTAGACCTTTCACAGTGAATGGTAAGGAGGGAGGTCTCTATTTCCAGATTATCCATAATCGGGTAGTCCGTCAGCTGAATACAGATTATAAAGTCCGTACAGTGGAATGGGATGCAGAGTCTGAGAGCATTGTCATAAATGGCAACCGCTCCAATCATTTGCTTGGCATTCAGGAGCGTCTAGCGTGGGATGTGGCCCGTCTGGAAAAGGTTGTCCGCTCGTTAGAAATGGAGCGTCGTCACTTCACGGCAGATGACGTGATCACCATGTTCCATAAACTGACCAAGGAGTCCTCCCTCTTTACCTTTATGCATAGTATCATAGCGCAACAGAAACAGCTGGGCAAAGTCCGAACATCGGAGACCTATACTGCCACACTCAATAGCTTTATGGCATTCCGAGACGAGCAGGATGTGCCACTCGATGGCATTAGTTCTGACATGATGCTTCTCTATGAAGCACATCTAAAAGCCAGAGGTGTTCGAATGAATACCATATCATTCTATATGCGCAACCTTCGGGCGGTCTATAATCGCGCCGTTGAAAA
>JAFPAS010000317.1 GCA_017424205.1 Prevotella sp.
CGCGAACAAATCGAAGCATTGCAGCTCGAACGTCTGCAAGCCACGGTGAAGCATTGCATGAATTCACCGTTCTACAAGAAGCGATTTGAAGAGGCAGGACTGAAACCTGAGGATATCAAGACGCTCGATGATGTACGGAAAATACCATTCACAACGAAGCAGGACCTGCGCGACACATATCCTTTCGGCATGGCAAGCGCACCGCTTCGCGACTGCATACGTCTGCATTCTTCAAGCGGAACGACAGGCAACCCTACCGTCATACTCCATACACAGAACGATATCGACGAGTGGGCTAATCAGGTGGCGCGTAACCTATGGATGGTAGGACTGCGCCCTGACGATGTATTCCAGAATTCATCAGGCTACGGCATGTTCACCGGCGGCCTCGGTTTCCAGTATGGAGCGGAGCGTGTCGGAATGCTCACCGTACCTGCTGCTGCAGGAAACTCACTTCGTCAGATTAAGTTCATGACAGACTTCGGCACCACTGCCGTTCATGCCGTACCATCATACGTCACACGTCTGAAGGAAGTGATGGACCAAGTGGGAGTAGACCCACGCAAAGACACCAAACTGCGTGTGCTCGCCATTGGAGCCGAACCTCACTCTGAAGAGCAGCGCCGCCGCATAGAAGACATGATGGGTGTAAAGGCTTACAACTCCTTCGGCATGTCTGAGATGTGCGGCCCTGGCGTCGGATTTGAGTGTCCTGAGCAGAACGGCCTGCATTTCTGGGAAGACTATTACATTGTCGAGATTGTCAACCCAGAGACACTGGAACCTGTAGCCGATGGCGAGATAGGAGAACTGGTGCTGACCACTCTCTGCCGCGAAGCTATGCCATTGCTGCGTTATCGCACCCGCGACCTTACGCGTGTTCTCGGCCGCACATGTCCATGTGGCAGAAACCATGTACGCATAGACAGAATGAAGGGACGTTCAGACGATATGATTGTTCTGCGCGGTGTAAATATCTTCCCTATACAGATAGAGAAGATACTCATGCAATTCCCAGAACTGGCAAGCAACTATCTCATCACGCTCACCACAGACGAGGATAATGACAACATGACTGTCGAGGTGGAGCTTGAAGAACTGTTCACTGACGACTTCCAGCGCCTGCTGCAACTCACAAGCAATGTGAAGCGTGCACTGAAAGACGAGATACTCCTTACTCCTCACGTCAAGCTGGTGCCTAAAGGTACACTGCCTGTATCTGACGGCAAGGCTGTACGAGTGGTCGACAAACGCACAGTTTATCAATAGTTAGCAAGCCGCATATACAGACGAAGCCTTCGGCTTTCCAATATCTTCTCATTTGGCTTCGCCGATTCTGCTCCCGCTCGGCATAGAATGCAAGCATCCTCTGCTCTCGCTTACTCGCAGAATTCTCATTTCTCATCTCTCATTTCTCATTTTATATAAGACATGACAATAAAGCAATTATCCATATTTATAGAGAATAAAGGAGGCACACTGATTAAGGTGCTCAATCTTCTGAGCAATGCCAACATACAGATCATAGCCTCAACCGTAGCCGACACTAAAGACTACGGCATATACCGTGTACTATGCGACAAGCCAGCACAGGCATACATTATTCTTAAAGAGGCTGGCATCAACGTGCAGCTGGCTGATGTCATCGCACTAAGCATAGACGACGAGCCAGGCCGCGCAGCCAATGCTATAAAGACCCTCTCTGATGTAGGCATCAGCATCCTGTATATGTATTCGTTCCTATGGAAAGGCAAGGGCGTGCTCGTATTCCGCGCTGACCCTGCCGAGAAAGCAAAGGAGACGATAATGCTGAAGAAACTGACGTTCCTCACAGAGGACGACTTCGCATAAGCAGCATCCATGCATGACGGCTACACATGCTGAGCATGTCTGCCGGCACTTCTTGCTGACCTAAAGCGAAACTCACTGAAGACAACAACGAAACAACCGAAACAATGAAAATATTCTCAGAAGAACTTGTGGCAGAGGCGGCAAAAGCCTGCCACGTGGCAGACCTCAGTCACGCCACTATCGGCGAGACACTGCTCGTTGCCCAGTATCTTGAGCAGAAGACTGGCATCCCATTCATCCGCATGGACCAGGGAAGTCCTGGACTGCCAGCAAACCAATACGGAATAGAGGCAGAGAAGCGTGCGCTTGACAGCGGCATAGCAAGCCAGTATCCGGCAGCGGCAGGTATACCTGAACTGAAGCAGGCTGCAGCAGAATTTGTCAAGGCCTTCATGAACATCGATATCTCTCCGAGAGCATGCATCCCTACCGTCGGCAGCGTAGCTGGTTCGTTTGGCGGATTCATAGCATGCTGCCAGCGCGACCCTAAGAAAGACAAGGTGCTCTTCATCGACCCTGGCTTTCCGATACAGAAGTCACAGCTGAGAATCCTCGGCATCGAATGGCGCGAGTTTGATATCTATCCTTTCCGCGGCGAGGCGCTGCGCGACAAGCTGGAGCAGGAACTGGCAGCTGGCGATATCGCAGCGATAATATATTCTAACCCAAACAATCCTGCATGGATAAGCATGGAGGAGGAGGAATTGCAGATTATCGGTGAGATGGCTGACAAATACGATGTGATAATCATGGAAGACCTGGCATACTTTGCCATGGACAGCCGCCACGACCTCTCACATCCTTATGCCGAACCATACGTACGCACCGTAGCACGCTACACCGACAACTACCTGCTGATGCTCTCGTCATCAAAGATATTCTCTTATGCTGGCCAGCGCATGGCTCTCGTCTGCATCTCCGACACTCTCTTCGACCGCCACTTCCCTGCCCTCGCCGAACGCTATCACGACACTGGCGTCTTCGGACCGACATTCATCGCGTCTATACAATACATGATAACATCGGGCTGCACGGCTTCTACCCAGTATGCCTATGCTGAGATGCTACGCCTGAGTTGCGAAGGCAAGATAAACTTCGTTGAAGACACCAGGGAGTATGCTGTCAGAGCACAGAAGATGAAGAAGATTTTCTGCGACAACGGATTCACCATCACTTATCCGCGCGATGTCACCGAAGAGATTGGCGACGGTTTCTTCTTCTCACTCTCATATCCCGGAATGACAGGCTCCGAGCTTGTAAAGGAACTGATACACTACGGTGTTTCAAGCATCAACCTCGACACTACTGGTTCACTGCAGCAGGGCGTCCGTGCATGCACCTCACGCATGCGCAACGAACTCTACGATGTGCTCGACGAGAGAATGAGACAGTTCAGAGAGGATCATGGTTAAGGATTAATGGTTAAGGGTTAAAGGTTAAAGGTTAAGGGTCATCGTCATCGTTATCATCCCTTCCTTACAAAACTAAAAATAAAGATTATGATTATAACACAGATACAGCAGGACATAGCATGGGCTGACCCTGCAGAGAACCGTCGTCGCAGCGAGGAGCAGATTCTCGCAGCACCGCAGTCTGATCTCTATGTCCTTCCCGAGATGTGGAGCACAGGCTTCGCCACCGAACCAGAGGGCATAGCAGAAGAGGGTGACGAGTGTGCTTCGCTTGTATGGATGAAGCAGATGGCGGCACGCACTGATGCTGCCATTGCAGGCTCCATAGCTATTCATGCCAGCGACGGAACATACCGCAACCGCTTCTATTTCGTCAAGCCTGACGGCAGCGTGACACACTACGACAAGCGACATCTCTTCACCTACGGAAACGAACATCATCGTTACACCGCTGGCAGCGAACGTGTCATCGTCGAGTGGCGCGGCGTGCGCTTCCTCCTGCAGATATGCTACGACCTCCGCTTCCCGGTGTTCGCACGCAACCACGGCGACTATGACGCAGTCATCTACGTTGCGTCATGGCCTACAAGCCGCATACAGCCATGGCGTGCTCTGCTTCGCGCAAGAGCGATTGAAAACCAATGCTACGTCATTGCTGTCGACCGCACTGGCTCTGACCCAGCCTGCGACTATTGCGGAGGCACCGAACTCATCGATGCTTATGGCACGCTTGTCAGCGCATGTCCTGACAATACCGTCTGCACCATAACAAACGAACTCGACCTTGACGCTCTCAACGCGTTCCGCAAGAAGTTCCCCGTACTTAACGATGCCGACTGAAAATAATCTCCGCAATCATATATCTTGCAGGGAGAGGGAGATAAAGGAAGATAGAAGAAGATAGAGGGAGTTAGATGGAGATAGACGACAATAGTTACATTGCTCTTTGCTGCGTTCTCATCATTTGTCCTCTATCTTCCTTTATCTCCATCTAACTTCTTCTAACTCCCTCTAACTATTGTTTAACAAAATATATCTGCAC
>JAFPAS010000318.1 GCA_017424205.1 Prevotella sp.
ACAATCGTGGGAGCTTTTTTTGTTTATGACTAATTCATTTCCCAGGGTGCCGCTTCGCTTGCCCTGGGCTATTGACAACTATTGGGCCTTCAGCCCGCTATAATTACAACAATGGACAATTTATGCTGAGGAAAAGTTGTCTGATATTGTTTGTATTGTTTCTTTTTATATTAAATGCCAACCAACTGTTTTTATTGTTTTTTCTTATAGGCGGTTGTCAGACGTGATGTGTGCGGATAGACATTGGAAACTTGTTTACAGATGGATATCTGCGCATATCACATTGCTCGCAGAGCATACGCCTATAAGTGGTTCTTTTATGTTTTTGTTATGTAATCAATCATCTGTTTCATCCGCATTATCCGTGTTCAGTAAAAAGAAAATCCGTGGTTATCCGTGTCATCCGTGGGAAAAGAAAAAACCGCCCCGTGCATTACACACGAAGCGGTTATTTAATGGTTATCGTTATCGTTATCAAGCAACTTGTCTACTTGTCTACTCGTTTACCTGTCAACTAAACAATCTACTCGTTTACCTGTCAACTAACAACTTTTATACTTGTTGTTCCTATCTTCACGATTATCACGCCAGATGCTGACGGAGCGTAAGAGATTGTGCCATTCTGGGCAGTGCCAGTATATAGCAGAGCGCCGTTAGCATCGTAGAACATCACCGTCTCACCTTCACTCAAGCCTGACACGGTGATGATGCCGCCAGAGCATGTTGCCATTACGCCGCGCATCTCCATCTGGTTGATGTTCGTCGATACGTCACTGCCGTTAATCCAGTAAAGCGTAGCAGTCACCTGTTCAGAATTTGTGTATCCTACAGCGTATGCATACGCCTTGATAGTGTAGCAAGCAGAAAGGTTTACGCTGCCATTATTCATATCAGTATATTCAGTCTTGATATCAGTGTCTGTCAACGTGTATTTGAATTTCGCCCCTTCTGTCTCACATGTACACTGCAGTTTGCCGTCAGCGTATGTGATTACCGGTGTTGCGCACTGCTCTTGGTTGCCGGCAGTTATCTTTATAAATTCTTTCCAATAGTCCGCCTTCTGATATGCCTCCGCACATCCTTCTGGCACATTCAGCGTCGCTTTGGTGTAGATTTCGCTTGAGAAAGTCTTGTTGTAAACTAATGGTGGAGTTGCAGCCATACAGTCTATACGTGTTATGCGACTGCAACCATAGAATGCCTCCAGGCTTATTCTTGTCACTGATTCTGGTATATATATGCTCGTCAGCGCCGAGCAACCATAGAATGCATGCTCTCCTATGCTTTTTACGGAGTTCGGGATGGTCACGCTCGTCAGGCCAGAGCAACCAGAGAATGCACTACTTCCTATGCTGGTCACGGAGTTTGGGATGGTCACGCTCGTCAGGCCAGAGCAACCAGAGAATGCAACACTTCCTATGCTTGTTACGGAGTTCGGGATGGTCACACTCGTCAGGCCTGAGCAACCCTCGAATGCAGAACTTCCTATGCTGGTGACTGAGTTCGGTATGGTCACACTCGTCAGGCCAGAGCAATCATAGAATGCCTGAATTCCTATGCTTGTCACGGAGTTACCGATGGTCACGCTCATCAGACCAGAACAATACATGAATGCCCAAGTTTCTATGCTGGTGACGGAGTTCGGGATGGTCACGCTCGTCAGGCTAGAGCATTCATAGAATGCACCATCTACTATGCTGGTGACGGAGTATTCCTTGCTGTTGTATGTCACTTTTTCAGGGATGACTACAGAGCCGGAGTATTCGTTAGAATACGAATCAAAGTAGCTGCCTCGATAAGTTACACCGACAGTAAAATCACTGCTTGATGTGATGTAGTAATAAATGCCGTCGACCTCAAAAGAGTGGGCGGAGACCGCAGTGCAAAGCAGGGCGGAGAAGAAAAGGAGGAATAATCTTTTCATAACGTTATGTGTTTTGTTGTTAGTTGCAGAAAACAGTAATTGTCTTACTTCTTCGCAAAGGTAGTCTTTTTTCTTAAAACAACAAAGTAATCGGCAAGGAAATTTATGTAAAAGTTGACGATTAGACAAGTAAAGAAGTGTTTTTAGTAAACAAGTAGACCTCAGCAGGAATTGTCTGATACTGTCCGCTCGACATGCTTTTGTGTCGAATTATACAGGTTTGGACAACAGACAAGCCCCCTCTTAAGAGGTGATATCGGCTGTCCGAGAAAATAGAAGTTCCTGAAATCGCCAAAGATTTTTAGCGGACACCAATAAAAAAAATCAGGAAGGACATTCCCGTATGGAAAAATCCTTCCTGTTTTTTTATTGTGCGTTATATGTTACGCTGTCAGCTTTACTCTGTCGCCTTTCCGGTCATTGTGCCCTCGAAGGTGTATCTGTATGGCTTTGTGCTTCTGCCGCTGCGCAGTGATATTTCGAAGGTGATTGTAATGTTGCCATGGCTGTCTGTTTCGCCTGTGACATACTTCATCTTGTTTGTCGAACTCTGATTGAAGAACAAGATGTCGTTCTTGCTGTATGTGACATTCACCGGCACGCTCTCGTTGAGGTTCTGCGTCTCG
The DNA here is from genome assembly GCA_017424205.1 of Prevotella sp. GTDB lineage: Bacteria > Bacteroidota > Bacteroidia > Bacteroidales > Bacteroidaceae > Prevotella. Next base: position 2,551 of record JAFPAS010000318.1, read on the forward strand.
CAAAGCACCTTTATCAGCGCTACGTTAGATGTTGTGTCGCTTGGTATGAATATCATTGTGCCTGCTGCGCTCTCCGGTGCTGCTGTAGCAGAGTTGGTCTGTATTCGTGTGAATGTTCCCTCGTATGTTCCTTCTGCCACCTTTTCCGGTGATATGATAACGTTTGAATTCATATCGTCGTCATCGCTGCTGCATGCAGTGAAGCCAAGTGACAGTGAGAGCATGGCAATCATTGAATATATTATTTTCTTCATATTGCTGTCAGTTTGTTATTATTTGCATGATTTTTAGTATCCAGGGTTCTGGTCGTCGACAGTCAGTGCAGAGTTAGTCTCTATCTCGGCAGCTGGAATCGGACGGTACCATTTAATCTGTCCGTAACTGTTCGCCATGTCGCTTGCTGCGTTTATGTATGAATTAAACTCCTTGTTGTATCTTACGAGTTGTCGTGTACGTCTGAGGTCCATCCATCTTGTCTGTTCGGCGTATGTCTCTCTTGCCCTTTCGTCGAGCAGCACGTCGAGCGGTTTCACCTGGAAGTTGTCGCTGACGGTGTATTCAGGCTTATAATCGGCAAATGACGCCAGTGCAGCCGTCTTCGCTCTGTTTCTCACGCTGTTGACGTATTGCAGTGCTTTCTGCTCGTCGCCAGCCATGAGATATGCTTCGGCAGCTGTGAGATACATGTCGCTGAGGTGCAGCATGACGATGTCGCGGTAGCCCGATGCGCTGTTAGCCTGCGGAGTCTGCGGGTCGTCAAATTTCTTCACGCAGTGCGTTACCGATGTCATGCCTTCTCCCTTCAGAAATTCGTTGTATTCCTTGTTGATAGTCTTAGCAATTTTGCCTGTGGTCTTGTTGAATGTGTAAGCCACAGCCGGGTTAGACATTATTACGACGTAGCATGCTGCCGGACAAGAGCCCTGTGTGAAGAGTTTAGGGTTGTCGTTGACATATTTTTTCACATCGTTGACATTCGCCCACCATGGGAAGTATCGTCCCATTATCGGCATAGTTTTCTTTGCAGCCTCCGATGCGTTGTAGTAAGCATAGTAGCCTGTTGTTCCCCATGTTCCGGTGTAGTTATAGATTGTAGTCATGAATGTCCCCTCGTATCGTTCGTCGTCCTTGTCCCAGAGGTATATGGCCTTTTCAGAAGGCACGAGTCCGCCGCTGCATGATTTCATGCCGTTCTCTACCGGATTGCCGTATCCGCTGCCGTAATTGTTCTGCAGCGAGTGTCCGCCAGTGAGAATATCGCCTGGGAATCCGGCACGCTCATACTGTATAGAGAATATCTCCTCTTCGTTGCCTTCGTTCTGCGGTGCCCATTTGTCATCGAACGTCATGCTCAGCTGTTGTCCTCCTATGGTCTCAGTGGCGTATGCTGCAGCCTTAGAGAAATAGTTTGTAGCAGTCACGCTGTATGTTCCGAGGCTGTCGTTTGTCAGCGTAGTCTCAAGGTCCCATCCTGCTGCGAGGCATACCTTTGCGAGCAGTGCTGTTACGGCTTTTCTGCTTACGCATCCGTTATGGTCTTCCTCTGGCAGTGCGCTGTCGTTTTTGATGCTTTCGAGTTCGGCTATCATTGCGCTGTATATTTCAGCGAGCGGTGTTCGCGGATAGTTTCTCTCGGCAGTTTCGATGTATTGTGTGACGTAAGGCACTGCACCGAAATGCTGTGTCAGATAGTAGTATCCCATGCATTGTATGAATTTAGCCTCGGCAGCATACTGCGGGTTGTCGCCAGCATACTGTATGAGGCAGTTTGCTCTCTGAATCATGGCGTAAGCGTTCTGGTAGAAGTTCTTCACTTCTCCGTCGTCGGTCGATGTGAGGTATGTATGGAAGTTAGACGGTGCCGACGAGCGTGTGATGGCATACAGGTCAGTACCCCATTCGTTTATTGCGATGCTTGTGCCCATCCATCGTATGCTGTTGTATAGTGTGGTGCGCAGTTCGCTTTTTCCTGTTTCGGTTTCGAAATATTCGTCAGCCTCTACGCTTGCCTTGTTTTCTGCATCGAGGAAGTCGCTGCAGCTTGTCATTGCTGTCATGGCTACTGCGGCGCAGATGACGTATTTATATATATTGTTCATAATAATATCTTTTTTCTTGTATGATATAGTGAGGAGTTAGAATCTGATGCTTGCTCCGAACTGCCATGTCACGGTGCTTGGTCCGTCGTTAGCGTTTGATGCGCTTGCCCATTCAGGGTCGTAGCCCTTGTAGTCAGTGAATACGAACGGGTTAGTCACGGTGCAGTAGAGACGCAGGTGTGAGCATCCGAACTTGCTTGTCCATGTCTTCGGCATAGTGTATCCGAGAGTGATGTGCTTCACCTTTACGAACGATGCGTCGGTGATGGCGTTGGTTGATCCGAGCCAGTAGTCAGAGCCCAGTCCGTTATAGTTACCGTCGTTAGGGAACGGATACGAGCCGTAGTGTGTGGTTGTCTGATATTTCGGATTGATAAGCACGCCGTCAGGATTGATGCCGTCGCAGTCGATGAGCGTACCAGCCGGGATATACCAGTCCATATTGAGTTTTGAACGTCCGCGGTCGCTGAGGTTGAGATATTCTCCGTAGAAGCTTGAGAATACTGTGTAGTCCTGCTTTGTGTATACAGAGAACGAGAAGTCCCAGTTTTTCCATTGCAGGTTAGATGTGAAGCTTCCTGTCCATGCCGGGTCGCTCTTGTATATTCGTTTGTCTTCGGTGTTTATCTGTCCGTCACCGTTGAAGTCAGTTATGATAGGGTTGCCCTCGTAGAGTCCGTAGCATGCATAGTAGTAGTTAGCCTCCTTCACGGTCTCTCCAGGAGTGAATCCCTTGAGTCGTGCTATTTCTGTGTCAGGCACTATCATGTCGCGGTCAGTGACTATGCCGTTCCATTCGTAGCTGTAGACATTGTTGTACGGCTGTCCGATGATGAGGTTTCCAGAGTGGTTGCCTGTCAGGTAGTCGCCTGTTCCGTTAACCTCAAGAATTTCGTTCTTGTTGTGTGCGAATGTGAATGATGTTGTCCAGTGCCAGTCCTTTGTCACGATATTCTCTGTTGTGAGCGACACCTCGACACCACGGTTTCTCACCGAGCCGATGTTAGTAGTCACTGATGCACCTCCTGCTTCGAGCGGCAGATTGACGCTGTAGAGCAGGTCAGTTGATTTCTTGTTATACCAGTCTACGCTACCTCTGATGCGGTCGCCGAGGAATCCGAAGTCTATTCCGGCGTTAAACTCGTTAGCCTTCTCCCATTTTAGGTTTTTGTCGACGATGCCGCTTGGGTACATGCCGTTTGCGTATGTATTACCGAAAGGATAGTACACCGGTCCGCCCACGGTGAGACGAGTGGCGTAGTTGCCTACAGAGTTATTTCCGGTCACACCGTATGAGAGTCTGAGTTTTATGTTTGAAATCCAGTCAATCTTCTTCATGAAGTTCTCCTCAGAGATGCGCCATGCCAATGCTGCCGACGGGAACGAGCCCCAGCGGTTGCCTTCAGCGAATTTCGAGCTGCCGTCCCATCTTATTGTAGCCGTTGCCATGTATTTTCCCATGTAGCTGTAGTTGGCGCGGAGTGCGTACGACATAAGGCTTGTCTCGCTGTATCCTGTTCCGCTCTGCATGTAGTTGTATCCCTGGTTTGACGAACCCAGATTCCACCAGTACGTGCCTTCCATCACGTTGTTGTAGTAGAGTTTCTCTGATTCGCCGTCAGAGTATGAGGCAGATGCGAGTCCCATGACATTGACGTTGTGCTTCTCGTTGAAAGTCTGGTTCCATGTCAGGATATTGTCCCATGTCCATGAGAAGCCCTGCGATGTGGTGCGCTGTGCCTCGTTCTGTGCCTCGCCAGCCTCTGTTCCCTGGAAGAATCCGTAGCGTGAATAGCTGAATGTAGGCGAGAATGTAGTTTTGAACGACAGGCTCTTCAGCGGTTTTATCTCGAGATATACGTTAGCGAGCGCATTCCATGCCAGCGTGTTCGATTTCTGGTCGTCCATATAGACGAGCGGGCTTATCTGGCTTGTGAAGGCGTAGAGGTCAGTTCCGAGCGCCGAGTATGTGCCTGGATATTTGTTTACTGTTCCGTCAGCGTTATACGGCTGCATGTAAGGGTTTGCACGGAAGGCGTATCTTACTGCGTCGCTGCTGGCGTAGTCGTGGTTGGTGCGTGCAAGATTCACGCTGAATCCTGCTGTGATATATTTGTTTATTTCAGCATCAAGGCTTCCCTTGAATGTGAATTTGTCCTGTGAGTCGCCTTTGAAGTGTCCATCCTCATCCTGCAGTCCGAGTCCGATGTGGTAGTGCATCTTCTGTGACCCTCCGCTGATGGCGAGGTAGTGGTTCTGCTGCTTTCCGTTCTGCAGCACGAGGTCAGGCCAGTCGTATATGTTGCCTTCTTCGAGCAGCTGTTTCATACGGTATCCGCTTGAAGCGTCGCTCTGCTGTATCTGCAGCAGACAGCGTGCTATGTCGGTGTTGGTCCATACGGGCTGTCCGTTGTTATAGTTGCCGTTAATCGGCGTGAGGAATTTCATGAATCGGTAGTTGTAGAACTCCTCTGCACTCTGGAATTCCGGCATGCGCGCCACCTTGCTCACGCCGTAGTATCCGTCGTACGATATTGTCGGTTTCTCCACCTGCTTGCCAATATTCGTGCCGCTCTTTGTTGTAACCATGACAACGCCGGCAGTGGCACGCGAACCGTAGATGGCAGTCGACGATGCATCCTTCAGCACGTCGATGCGCTCAATGTCCTGAGGGTTGAGGAAGTCGATGTTAGAGCATATTATTCCGTCAACGACGTATAGCGGGCTCTGCGAACCGCTCAGCGAGTTCTTGCCTCGGATTTCTATGTTCATTCCGCCGCCTGTACGTCCGCTGCTCTTTGTGATGTTTACACCTGGCACAGAGCCCTGCAGGTTTTCGAGCACCGAGGCTGCACCTTTTTCATTCAGTTTGCTGTTGCTGACAGAACCTACAGAGCCTGTAAGGTCAATCTTGCGCATTGTGCCGTAGCCCACAACGACCACTTCGTTTAGAGCCTGGCTGTCTTCCTCCAGCACGATGCTGATCTGGCTCTTGCTGCCTATGCTGACAGTCTGGCTCTTGTAGCCGAGATACGATAGTTCTATTTTCTGTGATGGTTCGGCTGCAGGCAGAGTGAACTTGCCTTCAGCATCGGTTACACACACGGCCTTGCCGTTGACGGTTACTGAGGCGCCGATGACAGGTACGCCCTGCTTGTCGGTCACTGTTCCCTTTACAGTCTGTTGTGCCATGGCAACCATTGTTGCTGCCGAAAGCATCATCAGCATGACTGTCTTCTTGATGAATAGATGCATTAGTGTTTTTTTTTAAGATGTTATGTCGAGCCGGCGCAGCATGTCGTCAGCCATATGGCTGTCTGTCAGGCACCGCCTCTGATTGAATGTTATAAAATTTCAGGTAGAAACCAGAAAATTTTGTTCTGCTTCAGTATTGCCTCCCATACAAGGCGGCAGTAATCTGTATTAGCGAAAGTGTTTCTATTAAGGGACGTTCTAAAAATTACGAATTTAAGTATTCACTTATTCTATTGTTTCAGTTTCGGTTGCTTTTCGTCTCTTTCGATGTCATTTTGTCAAGTTTCATCAGTCACATAGCCCGCTATGCTCCTTCTTCAACTTACAAAAGCACATACGAAAGAAGAACAAAAATCAACTCGACGTATTTTTTAGAACGCCCCTGAAACAAAAC
>JAFPAS010000031.1 GCA_017424205.1 Prevotella sp.
ATTCATTGTCATCGCGTGGATTTCTGCAGCAGATTGGATTGGTCTGCCTCCATCAGGATTGCACGGATACCTCGCCATAGTGCTTGGTACAATTTCAATATTCGTTGTAGGAGTCGCACTCGCAATATTCATTCCGTCAAAGAAGAAATAACAGGGATTAAAGATTGACGTTATCGTTAACTAAAGCAACTTCTTAAATACTTTAGCTTCCGAGACTTAAATTAAAGAAATAAATAGTAATAGACAAATATAATAAATCATTAATATCATACAATATGAGCAATTATCCAAAAATTGGTATACGTCCAACCATTGACGGACGCCAGGGTGGCATCCGCGAAGGACTAGAAGAGAAGACAATGTGTCTGGCTAAAGCAGTGGCTGAACTCATAAGCACAAACCTCAAGAACGGCGACGGCTCGCCTGTAGAATGCGTTATCGCTGACACTACAATCGGCCGTGTAGCAGAAGCTGCAGCATGTGCAGAGAAATTTGAGCAGTGCGGAGTAGGTGCAACAATATCTGTAACATCATGCTGGTGCTATGGTTCTGAAACAATGGATATGAATCCACATTGGCCAAAGGCTGTTTGGGGATTTAATGGCACAGAGCGTCCTGGTGCAGTTTATCTTGCTGCAGTTCTTGCAGGACACGCACAGAAAGGTCTTCCTGCATTCGGTATTTACGGACATGACGTACAGGACCTCCCAGACAACACTATTCCAGAAGATGTAGCTGAGAAGATTCTGCGTTGGGCACGTGCTGCACAGGCTGTAGCAACAATGCGTGGCAAGTCATATCTGTCTGTAGGAAGCCAGTGTATGGGTATTGCAGGCAGTATCGTTGACCAGGACTTCTTCCAGGAATACCTCGGCATGCGCTGCGAGAGTGTAGATGAAGTAGAGATTCTGCGTCGTATGGACGAAGGCATTTACGATAAGGAGGAATTCGAAAAGGCTATGGCATGGACAGAGAAATACTGCAAGACAAACGAAGGATGGGACAAGAACCGTCCTGAGAAGCAGAAAGACCGTGCTGGCAAGGATGAAGACTGGGAGTTTGTCGTTAAGATGACAATCATCATCCGCGACCTTATGCATGGCAATGCTAAACTCCGTGAGCAGGGCTTCCCAGAAGAAGCAATTGGACACAATGCCATTGCAGCAGGATTCCAGGGACAGCGCCAGTGGACAGACTGGAAGCCAAACGGCGACTATTCTGAGGCTCTTCTTTGCAGTACATTTGACTGGAACGGCATACGCGAAGCTTACGTTCTTGCAACAGAGAATGATGCATGCAACGGCGTAGCAATGCTTTTCGGCAAGCTGCTCACAGGCTGCGGACAGATGTTCTCTGACGTTAGAACATACTGGAGCCCTGAGGCTGTTAAGCGTGTAACAGGCAAGGAACTCACAGGACTTGCAGCTAACGGTATGATACATCTTATTAACTCTGGCGCAACATGTCTTGATGCAACAGGCGCAAGCACTAACGAGGCTGGCGAACCATGCATGAAACCAAGCTGGGACATGACAGAAACTGATGTTGAGGGCTGTCTGAAGAATACAAGCTGGATGCCAGCAGACCGCGACTACTTCCGTGGCGGCGGTTTCTCTTCACACTTCCTGAGCAAAGGTGGCATGCCTGTAACAATGAGCCGTCTTAACCTCGTTAAGGGCCTTGGTCCGGTTCTGCAGATTGCTGAAGGCTGGACAGCTGATGTTGACCCAGAGATATTCGACACTCTTAACATGCGTACAGACCCTACATGGCCTACAACATGGTTCGTGCCACGTCTTGACGAAACAAAGGACGCATTCAAGGACGTTTACTCAGTTATGAACAACTGGGGAGCTAATCATGGTGCTATCAGCTACGGCCACATCGGTGCTGACCTTATCACTCTCGCTTCTATGCTCCGCATACCTGTATGCATGCACAATGTTGCTGAGGATAAGATTTTCCGTCCTGCATGCTGGAACGCATTCGGTATGGACAAGGAAGGCGCTGACTATCGCGCATGCCAGAACTACGGTCCAATTTACAAATAACAATATGACTTAATAGATAGGATTAGGAACTTCCACAAGCGCAAGCATTTAAAGAATGTCCTAATTCTATCTATTTGTTTTAAGGAAACACCTCCAGGCTGATATAGAATAAGATTCAAGACACATCAAGGTGTGTTATGAATATGGAAGCATGAGATTTGCGAAACTATACGAAACGACTAACCCCAATGCCTGTAAACATATGATATAGGCAACGAGTTTAATCTTTAGTTTTTTATAGAGTATTACATTTCCAATCCCTACCCTATCCATGCATAATCGAATCTCGCAAATCAGCCGTACACACCTTTATTAATAACCAAATCACTTGGGATACCAAGAACCGCAATAAAGCAAATAACAGAATAATACAATGTGGAAAAAGAATCTTGAAGAAACCAAGCGACACTACATAAACTGGTGGAATCATAAAGGCATTGTGGTCAACATGTGGGACCATTTCCAAGATGGAGTAGCGCCACACGGCCCATATTCTGACGAGAAGCCAATACGTCTTACAGAAGCAGCACGCAATGACTACGGCACAGGAGCCTTCGGGCTGCCGGGCGCTCCACAGTCGAAAGATTTTCACCAGCGTTGGTTCGACCCTGAATGGCGAGCAAACTACCTTGACTGGTATGTCGGACACTCATGTCTGAAGGCTGACATGCTCCCTGTAGCAAACACCCAATTAGGTCCTGGTTCTATGGCAGCCATACTTGGAGCACGTTTTGAAGGAGGCGAAGACACAATATGGATTCACCCGAACCCAGACTTCAAAGACAAGCTTGAGTTTGACCCAAACCATCCGAACTATCAGATTCACATAGATCTGCTGCGTGCTTGCAAGCGCAAGGCTAATGGCAACTACTATGTCGGAATGCCTGACCTTATGGAAGGTCTTGATGTGCTTGCTGCATTAAAGGGCACAGACAAAGTCCTGCTCGATACAGTTATGCAGCCAGAGGTTGTAGAAGAGCAGCTGCAATTTATCAACGACGTATACTTTAAGGTGTTTGATGAATTGTACGACATCATCCGCGAAGGCGATGAGATGGCTTTCTGCTATTTCTCTTCATGGGCTCCTGGCAAAATGACCAAACTGCAGTGTGACATATCAACCATGATATCTGACGACGACTACCGTCGTTTCGTTCAGCCATATCTTCGCGAACAGTGTCAGAAGATACCTTATACGCTCTATCACCTTGACGGTGTGGGTGCATTGCATCATCTTCCAGCCATCCTTGAAATAGAAGAGCTGAAGGCTATACAATGGACACCAGGCGTTGGTGAACCACAAGGTGGCGACCCGAAATGGTACGACCTCTACAAGAAGATTATCGCAGGCGGAAAGAGCATTATGGCTTGCTGGGTAACACTTGACCAGCTACGTCCATTGCTTGATAACGTCGGTGGCGATGGCATACATCTCGAAATGGATTTCAAGAACGAGGATGAAGTTGAGAAAGCACTACGTATCGTTGAAGAATACCAGACACACGAGGTAGAGCGCAAGCTTGACGAATGCATACACATCGGCAACAAGGCTACACTCGAAAAACAGACAAAGCCTCGATACAGACAAATCAGAGCAGAAATAAAAGACCAGAAACCAATGACAAAAGAGCTAACAATAAAGAGCAAGGCGCACAGCCAGTCACTGCAGGAGATTCTCAACCAGCGCATACTCATACTCGACGGCGCTATGGGAACAATGGCACAGCAGTATGGAGTAAACGGATGCTGCGACGAGCTGGCTGTTTCTAAGCCAGAAATAGTGCAGGACATCCACCGCAAATACCTCACAGCAGGAGCAGACATCATTACAACCGATACATTCTCTGCACAGCGCATCTCGCTCGCTGACTACGGCTGGCAGGATCGTGCACGTGAGTTCAACCTTGCGGCAGCAAAGATTGCCCGTGAGATGGCTGACGTATTCACCCTTGCTGACCCTTCAAAGCCTCGCTTCGTGGCAGGCTCTGTTGGTCCTACAAACAAGTGCGTGTCTTTCAGTTCAGGTACAAATGCTCCGCTTAACGCTGACGCGCTGCGCCGTGCCTATGCTGAGCAGATTGACGCACTGATTGACGGTGGCGTTGACATGCTGCTCATCGAAACAATCTTCGACATCGAGAACGCATTCGTAGCCCTGCAGGCAGCAGACGAGGTGATGAAAGAAAAAGGCGTGAAGAAACCTGTCATGCTCTCATTCGCACAGGTCAATGCTGACGGCATGAACATGAACGGACAGGACATTTATGAATTCATAGAGCGCGCCTCATCACAGTTCGATATCATGTCTGTAGGCCTTAACTGCACATCAGAGCCAGGAGTAATTGCTCCGACAGTTATAGAAATGGCTACACGCTTGCCATTCTACATTTCTGTATACGGCAATGCTGGCATCCCTGACGCACGTGGCGAATATCATCAGACAGCAGCAGACTTTGCACAGCAGAACTGGCAGATGATTGATGCACACGCTGTGAACATCGTTGGCGGATGCTGTGGCACAAGCGACAAGCACATTGCTGCACTCCAGCAGTTAGTTCAGCCATATCCAGGCTGTTTCGTAGCACCTAAGGGTCAGAAGCAGATAACAGTAGCTGCAGTTCCTGAAATACAGGAGGAAGAGCCAGTAGCAGTCGTGACTGAAGCACCAGCTGTAGCAGAAGCTCCAGCACAGCCTGCACCAGCAGCACCAGAGGCTCCAAAGGCAAACAATACTGACATCCTCAATGCTATCGTTGCCGGCAAGGAAGCAGATGCTGTGGCAGCAACACAGGCAGCCGTAGCAGCAGGAGCAGAACCAGCAGAACTTATCAACACACAGATGATAGAGGCTATGGCTGTAGTAGGCCAGCAGTTCCAGGACGGCAAAGCGTTCGTCCCTCAGCTTCTGATGGCTGGACGCGCTATGAAGGCTGCACTCGGAATACTCAAGCCTATCATGGATGCTAACGGCGGCGGCATTGAGTCTGCGGGCAAGATTGTTATCGGAACAGTGAAGGGCGACCTCCACGATATCGGCAAGAATCTTGTAGCATCAATGCTCGAAGGCTCTGGCTTTGAGGTTATCAATGTCGGCATCGATGTTGATGCACAGGCTTTCGTTGACGCTGTACGCGATAACCAGGCTGACATTCTCTGTCTCTCTGCCCTCCTCACTACCACAATGACTTACATGACCGAGATTCTCGATGCACTCAAAGAGGCTGGCATACGTGACAAGGTGAAGGTGATGGTTGGCGGTGCACCAGTATCACAGGACTTCGCTGACGAAATTGGTGCTGACGGCTATAGCTCAAATGCTAACGAGGCAGTGGCTCTCGCAAAGAGCTTGATGGGAAAGTAAAATATTAGAAAATACAACCTACAATTAAATAATTACTCACAGGTTATCTGCTATCAACAAGCATATAGCCTGTGAGTTTTTTTGTTTATTATAGTCATGTTATTTTCCTATCTTGAAACATAATTACATATATATATAACAATTGCGATAAACATTGCAACAACTTCTATTAAAACAAACATATTAATTTATATTTTGATTAATCCCTACACACTTCATGGCTTTTCAGGTTGCTCCATTATTTCCGGCATACAATAATGACAGAATAAAAAAGCGCGAACTTTTTAGTGTTCATATCCTCAAGGTGTTTGGCGTACCCTACCGATAAAACAACTAAAAGCCCACGCTATGAAGCATGAGCATTTTTGCCATATTCCTATCGGTATCATTCAGTCGCCAAACTTTTGAGGATAGAATAAAGCTAAAACGCTTTTCCAATATGTCCTAAATATGTGCGTATAAATTATACGCTATGTTTCATTGGCTTATCAATTTTGATTGTTAATACTATTTTTATATTTCTTATAACTTGCAATGCTTATAAAGTATTTCGTTATCTATCTACGCATTGCGATTCTTCTGCAAAGATACATAAAATAAGTCACAATAAAGCGAGTATTGAAACTTTTTTCTTTATCTTTTTTCTTCTTATGCTAGATCGCAATGCCTATATTGCTGATTTACGGACGAATAGGCAAGGGAATAGAAACCAGGTTATCGTGAAATATGTATTCATAGAGAACAGAGTAGACCTGTTGCTTTTTATGTATAGTAAAGAAAAACGTCTTTATTATTAACTTAAAGCCA
>JAFPAS010000319.1 GCA_017424205.1 Prevotella sp.
CCTTTCAGATGTGTTACAGCGTCTTGTAGAAAGAGGGAATACAGTTGTAGTAATTGAACATAATCTTGATGTTATTAAACTTGCCGACTATATAATTGACATGGGACCAGAGGGTGGTGTTGGAGGTGGTCAAGTTCTTGCCACTGGTACCCCAGAAGATGTTGCAATGAAAAATGTTGGACATACTGCAAGGTTTATTAAACAAGAACTTGAAGGGCTTGCGAAATAAAATAGGTATTCATAATATCGATTTTTATATGTTCATATAAAAGCATTCAAATTTATTACGTTACGAACTTTGAATTTTAGGTAAAAAATAACAGGTGCCAGGTGTCAAAAAAAACGACTGGCACCTGTTGTTATAAATATTAATATTTTCTATTATTCCTTTGTAAATACAAGCTTGAATTCACCTCCAATTTTTTCTACACGACGCTGATGACGTCCAGCCTCAAATGTTGCCTTGAAGAATGTATCAAGAATCTTTTCTGCTTCTGTATTCGTAACAAAACGTCCTGGAAGAACGATTACGTTAGCATCATTGTGCTGGCGAATTAACTGTGCTATATCTGGACACCAAGCAATTCCTGCACGTACGCCCTGGTGCTTGTTAAGAGTCATAGCCATACCCTGTCCTGAACCACATATACCGATACCAACGTTTACAACGTCATGCTCTATACCTTCTGCAAGTGCGTGTCCAAAATCTGTATAGTCACATGAAGAATCACTCCATGTTCCGTAATCCTCTACTGGATAGCCCTTCTCTTCAAGATACTGCATTACAAACTGCTTAAGTGGATAACCTGCGTGGTCACTTGCAACACCAATTTTCTTTATTTTCATGATTGTAAGTTTTTTGAGATTTATTTTATTATAGGGTAGGAGAGCATATCCTGCTCTCCGTTCCTAATGTAAGTTTTATTAGTTGTTAAAGCATTGACTTAACCTGATTGTATACATTCTCACCAGTGTAGCCAAGTTTTTCGTCGAGTACTTTGTATGGAGCAGAGAAACCGAAGCTTTCAAGTCCCCATATCTTTGACTCTGGAGCAGCACCAATAAGGAATCCTTGAAGATTTACAGGAAGGCCTGCTGTCATACCGAATACCTTTGCGCCTACAGGAACAACAGACTCCTGGTATTCCTTTGACTGACGACGGAAAAGTCCCTCTGATGGCACACTGACTATACGGCATTTAACACCGTCCTTGCGAAGTAGTTCTGCACCAGCAACAAGTGTTGACACCTCTGAGCCAGAAGCTACCATTACAACATCAGGATTCTCATCAGAACCTGCTACGATATATGCGCCGCGTTCTGCCATTGAATAGTCATTTCCTTCAGGAAGGTCGTTAATGTTCTGACGTGAGAAGATAAGTGCTGTAGGAGTGTCTGTGTTCTCCATTGCCATCTTCCATGCAACTGTTGTTTCCTGAGCTTCAGCAGGACGAAGTACGAGAACAGAGTTCTTGCCGTGGTGATTCTGGAGTTTCTCCATGAGTCGAATCTGTGCTTCTTGTTCAACAGGTTCATGAGTTGGTCCGTCCTCGCCTACGCGGAATGCATCGTGAGTCCAGATGAACTTAACTGGGAGTTCCATAAGCGCTGCCATACGAACAGCAGGCTTCATATAGTCAGAGAACACGAAGAATGTTCCGCATGCAGGTATTACACCGCCATGAAGAGCCATACCGATACAGCAGCAAGCCATTGTAAGTTCGGCTACGCCTGCCTGGAAGAAAGCACCAGAGAAATCACCCTTCTTAAGGTCATGTGTCTTCTTAAGGAATCCGTCTGTCTTGTCAGAGTTTGAAAGGTCTGCTGATGCACAAATCATATTTGGCACTTGCTCGGCTAAGGCACTTAGACATGCTGCACTTGCTGAACGTGTTGCATCATTAGCTTTCTGCTGTACTTTTGACCAGTCAATTACTGGAGCTTTACCCGCAAACCATTCTATCTGTGCTGCAGCTATTTCTGGATTTGCTTCAGCCCATGCTTTTTCTTCAGCATAACGTTCTGCGCATATCGCTTCAAGCTCTTTTGCACGATTATTATATAACTCCTGTACATCAGAGAAAATCTGGAATGGATCCTCAGGATTACCACCAAGATTCTTTACTGTATTTACATATGCATCACCACCGAGAGGAGCACCATGAGTCTTGCAGTCTGCTTCGTAAGAAGAACCATCTGCCTTAAGGGCTCCTTTACCCATGATACACTTACCAATGATAAGTGTTGGCTTACCTGTGACAGCTTTTGCCTCTTCAATAGCTTTACGGATCTGTTCTACATCATTACCGTTAATTTCGATAACTTCCCATCCAAGAGATTTGTATTTTGCGGCAGTATCTTCATTCATAACATCCTTTGTCTCAGTAGACAATTGAATATCGTTAGAGTCATAGAACATTATGAGGTTATCGAGTCCAAGTACTGCAGCAACGCGTGCGCCACCTTGTGAGATTTCTTCCTGAACACCGCCATCAGAGATATATGCATATATTGTCTCTTTTGCAAAAGTTGGGTTACCTGTATGTTCTGCCAGGAACTTTGCCGCAATAGCTGCACCAATTGCATAAACATGACCCTGTCCAAGTGGTCCAGATGTGTTCTCAATTCCACGAGCAATATCAAACTCTGGGTGTCCAGTTGTTGGTGAACCCCATTGACGCAACTGTGCTAATTCTTCGAGAGTGAATTTGCCAGTAAGACAAAGTTGTGCATACAGCATTGGCGCCATGTGTCCCGGATCAAGGAAGAAACGGTCACGTCCGACCCACTCTGGATTCTTTGGGTCATATGTGAGATATTCTGAGTAGAGAACATTTATAAAGTCTGCTCCACCCATAGCACCACCAGGATGTCCTGATTTTGCCTTTTCTACAGCACTTGCAGCAAGAATTCTGATATTATCTGCTGCATGATTCATGACATTGATTGGATTTGTCATAGTAATTAATATTTTAGTTTTTTATATAATGATTCTATTTTATGAATTTTAGGAAAGAAACAAATATGGAAAAGGATTATCCTTTGTGGCTTGCTACTGCTGCATGTTCGATTACGAGATCAGCTTTGTATGCCTCTATATATTTGTTGAATCCTTCGACGTCCTCTTTTAACGGCGAAATTTCTTCTCCAGTATTTCCATTAAATATAACTTCTTCAAGGAAGTCTGGTAGTGACTGAGTTTCATTCTTGTTTATCAAATATGATGCCAATAATGCGATACCCCATGCTCCACCTTCACCTGCAGTTTCCATTACGGAAATTGGAGAGTTGAGTGCTGCTGCAAGAATACGCTGTCCAACACCTTTTGTCTTAAATAGACCACCATGTCCTGTAAGCCTATTTACTTTTACTTTCTCTTTATTGAATAGAACATCGTTTCCTAATTTTAGTACAGCAACAGATGCGTATAAATGTGCACGCATGAAGTTTGCAAGATTAAAGTTGTCTTTTGTGCTTCTTACGAAGAGAGGACGACCTTCTGTCAGACCCGTTAGATGTTCGCCAGAGAAATAATTGTATGATATTAGACCGCCGCAGTCAGCATCACCGTTCAGAGCATTGTTGTATAGTTTGCTAAATACCTCGTTCATATCAACTTCTATACCTAGCAATTGCTGATATTCCTTGAATATATTAACCCATGCATTCAAGTCAGACGTACAATTATTGCAATGAACCATTGCTACTAAACTTCCATCAGGTGTTGTGACCATATCAATCATCTCTGAAGGTTCAGAAAGTTCCTTTTCAAGTACAATCATGGAGAATGACGATGTGCCAGCAGATACATTTCCTGTACGTTGTTTCACTGCATTTGTTGCAACCATACCTGTTCCTGCATCGCCCTCTGGTGGACAAACAGGTGTTCCAGGCTTAAGAGTCCCTGACTCATCAAGCAATGCTGCACCTTTAGGTGTCAAGAAGCCTGCGTTTTCTCCAGCTGAGAGTGATTTAGGAAGGATGTCAAGAATTTTCCAAGGGTAATTCTTTTCTGCTATAAGATTGTTGAATTTCTCAACCATCTGCTCGTCGTATGACTTTGTCGCAGGATTTATCGGCAGCATACCAGAAGCATCACCTACACCAAGTACTCGTTCGCCTGTAATTTGCCAATGTATGTATCCTGCTAATGTTGTAAGGAAATTAATTTCCTTTACATGTTCATCGTTATTCAGTATGCACTGGTACAAATGTGAGATACTCCAACGAAGCGGTATATTATAGTTGAAGAGTTGCGAGAGTTCCTTAGCTGCAGCACCAGTATTTGTATTTCGCCATGTTCTGAATGGTACAAGAATTTCTTCATCTTTGTTGAATGCCATGTATCCATGCATCATAGCGCTAATGCCGATAGCTGCCAGTTGTTCAATTTCTACACCGTATTTTGTGTTCACTTCCTTGCGGAGAGAAGAGTAGCAGTCTTTTAGGCCGTTCCATATCATGTTGATGCTGTATGTCCATAATCCATCAACAAGTTGGTTCTCCCATTCGTGGCTACCTTGAGCTATAGGCTTGTTCTCTTCATCGATAAGAACAGCCTTAATACGGGTAGAGCCGAACTCTATTCCGAGTACGGCTTTTCCCGATTTTATAAGTTCTGAAGTATTCATTAATTCAATTTATGAAAGATTTTACATGAGTGCCTTGTTTAGCATGTAGTAAACCTCATTTATACGCAAGTCACGTTTAACAGACTCGAATGTTGAGTTCTTGTCAATGTGAAGATATTCTATGTTAAGCATTTCTGCATAATCTTCCCAATATTCAGGAGTAATGTCGTAAGAGAAACAACTATGGTGTGTTCCACCTGCTAGAATCCATGCGCCTGCTCCAACTTCGAAGTTTGGCTGAGGTATCCATAGAGCATTTGCCACAGGAAGTTTAGGAAGTGGTTCTGGCTTAATGCAATGAACATCGTTTACAATTAGGCGGAAGCGATTACCCATATCAACAACTGTTGCTGTTACGCCGTCGCCAACTTTAGAGTTGAAGACAAGACGTGCTGTTTGCTGTTTACGAACGCCAATGCCAAGGTGATGTACTTCGAGTCGTACAGGTTCGTCTTCAACTGCGATGAGAGGACATATTTCAAGCATATGGCTCTGTAGCAATGATGAGTTCTCTCCATTAAAATTAAGAGTATAGTCTTCTAGGAAAGAGCATCCTGTTGGCATTCCTTGAGTCATGTACCATAGAGTACGGTAAAGTGCAGCAGATTTCCAGTCGCCTTCTGCGCCAAAACCATAGCCTTCTGCCATGAGTCGCTGTGAAGCGAGACCAGGTATCTGGTCAAAACCAACAAATCCTTCAGATTCTGGGTCGTCCCATGATCCGAGATCATCAAAGTTTGTTGTGAATCCTTTAGCACCCTTTGCTTTCAGTATAGCGCGTAGAGCAAGTTCTGCACGTGCTGCGTTCCATATTTTTTTCTGTCCGATTTCTTCGCCAGCCTCGCAAGGTACAATCTTATACAGTCTGTGATATTCTTCTACAAGTGCATCGACATCTTTTGGATCAATTTTCTTCCAATAGTCCATGAGTTCTGATACAGGGGTATAGTCAACATGATATCCAAGTACTTGTTCTGCAGCTACCTTGTCACCATCTGTTACTGCCACATTGGGCATCTGGTCTCCGAAACGTATGAT
Organism: Prevotella sp.; assembly: GCA_017424205.1. Taxonomy (GTDB): domain Bacteria; phylum Bacteroidota; class Bacteroidia; order Bacteroidales; family Bacteroidaceae; genus Prevotella. Next base: position 5,670 of record JAFPAS010000319.1, read on the forward strand.
AAGCATATCCTTTGCGTCAGCGACAGCAGCAGCAACACGAGCCC